>JBBRJC010000417.1:0-4506 GCA_038220135.1 Bryobacterales bacterium
AGTGAATCGGGTTCAGTAGCTTTCTCGCTCATTGATTGGCCTCCGGGAACGGGAACGATTGGTTGAGCCGCTTCAGAAAGGCAATAAGAGCACGGCCACGGTCGGTGGGGACAATGTGAGTGACCCCATCATGCACTGCTGCTGCCGGCAGTTTTACGGCATCGAAGGTGACCCTGCTGGATTCTTTAACTTCAGTAAATAGGTAGTCAAATCGTGGCATCACAGAACCACTCGATGTGATTTGCGGATTATAGAGGTGCAACGCGTGCCAATCGGCCGATGGCTGGCGCGTGGCAATGCTGGCCAGATCAGGCCCGGTGCGCATGGTGCCTAATTGGTGAGGACGGTCATAGAGATAATCTCTTGGCACGCTGCGGCGAGTTCCCCAACCGCGGCGAATATCGGCACCATATCCTTTCATGCGTACTTGTTGCGTATGGCAATAAATACAGCCTTGATCGATGTAGACCCCACGGCCAATTGCGGCTTCGCCGACGTATGGTGCCGGATACTGTTGACCATCGGGCTTAATGACAGGCTTCAAAGCTTGAAACTGCCAATTGGGAATAATTATCAAGCCTGTAACTGAGGAAGCAATGGTGAGAAAAATACCTAGAATCAGCATTAGTGTACGGCTCATGCAGTTTGTCCTCCGTCAACCAAGCGGGTTCCAGCAAGTTCTTTTTCGCGCTCCAGCACGTCGTCCCAATCTCGGTCAGAAGTGAACAGCGTTGGCGAATCGTAAGTGACCCGGTGCGGGGTAATTATGCGGATAAAGTTAATGAGAAATGCAATGGTGCCGGTAAGCAGAATGAGTCCGCCGAGGGTGCGCATTGCGAGAAAAGGAATGGTGAAACGAACGATATTCAGGAACGGGATGGAAGGATCGTTCATCATCATGCCTTGACGAACGCCGGCGAAACACATGGCCAGGGTATAAACCAACATGCCGACTAAAGTGCACCAGAAGTGGATGCGGATGAGACGGGCACTGCTCCATTCCTGATTCATCAGGCGGGGCATTGCGTAATACATCATGGCGAACATAAGTGGTGCAAAGAAGCCATACATGCCGAAATGAACGTGGCCAATTGTGTAGTGGGTGAAGTGTGTAATCTCCTGATGGCTGCGAAGCGCTTCGAGGGATCCCTGAAAGCTGGCTAGTGTATAGACCATCGATCCCATGACGGCGAAGCGAAGGGTGGGGCTGGTTTTCAAGTGATGAAAACTGCCGAGCATGGTCATGTGATGGTTGATGCCGATGGTGATAACGGGGATGAACATCATCATGCTTCCGACGATTCCGAGAGTGATTGTCCAGGCAGGCAATGGTCCACCAGTCAGGTGATGGGTACCGGCCCAGTTGTAGAAAATGGCATTGGACCAAAAGCCGAGCAGCGAGAGGTGATAGCTGTGAATTGGTTTGCCGATGACTTTCGGGATGAGGTAGTAAGCGGCGGCGATGCCTGTGGGGGTGGCGAACAAACCAACCACGTTGTGGCCGTACCACCAGTTGGCGATTGCTTGTGAAACGCCATCGACAGCGCCAAAATTCGTACAAGCTTCAGCGGTCAAAACCAGGATAGGGAACCAAACTGTAACAGCCATCAGATACCATTGCGAAACGTAGGTGTGGTTGGTTTTCTTTTTCGCATACATCGTAAAGTTTGCAATAACGATGAAAACGTAAGGAATTACGAGAAATGGCATAGCCCAAATGGGAAATTCCAGAGCTTCAACTCCAGTTGAGTGACCCATTAGAATGCCAATGGCCCCGATCAGAACACCGAAGTTGAAGATGACACAACCGACGCGCAACAAAGTAGGGTAAGGCAGGCGTACCTGACAAAGTCTTGCCTGCAGCCAAAGCAGAGTACCGGATGCTGCAAGGCCACCGAAACCATAAATGGCGGTGTCCCAATGCACAGGCCGAATGCGTCCGAAGGTAAGCCATTCAATACCACCAAGGAATTCAGGCGAGTGCAACTTGATGGAACTGATGAGCCCGGCAAGCGTGGCCATGGTGAGCCAAAACAGGCTGGTGGTCCAATAATAAATAATGACCGAGCGGCTGGATCGATCAATTTCAATCCGCGATTCGATTTCAGGTCTCGGCGATGGTAGCACTGCTGTAGTTGTTTGGGCGTGCATTTTAAGCGCGTTCTCCTGGAAATTTGTCAGTGATTAAGCCGATTGGCTCTTCTTCATCGAAGATCATCTTGGCTGCATCGCGAGGGTTGTTAAATTCACCGCGCTTGATGGCCCAGGCCAATAGCCAGACCATGGTGATTCCAGCCAATAATGCAAAGCTCCAAATCACAGTAAAAACTAAAAACATTGACGTCTCCTTTGCCTGACCCAGCGCCGTCCGCATGTGGGTACAGACTGCGCGAGTTGCCCCAGCCATAGTTCAACATTTGGGGCAATTGCCCCAAATACGAACAATTGGGTTACGACTACAGGTAAGAATGCACGTGCGGTGCCAAATTGGGTGGGTTGTCAGAGGCGGTTGATGTCGCGGCTTTCGAGGATGGATTTTGAGGCACCGATTTTCGCGGTTTTGAGCATTCGTTCGACCGATGACTTCGGTGGTTAGAACGTAGTTGGGAAACAGATTATGGAGGAGGGACAGCAGGGGTTGGCAGCTTTGAGGCAGATCATGGCCCTTCACGCGTGCCCACATGGTGCGACCTTCAGTGGTGCTATCGGTGTCAGCGCGGGACAAATAAATGAATGTCATATGCGGGTTGGGTTTGGCGAGAGTTTTAGAGGTGCCCAAGGGTGAGATCGTAAGTGATGCGGCGATAATCGGCTTCGTTTATTCCGGCGTCGAGACACCAAACAGAACAAGCAGGCGTCGTAGCCTTGGAGTTGCGATTCCAGCAGCGATAGATTGGAGCGGATCTTTGTGGAGGAGTTCGTGGAGTTTCTGATGTTTTTGCCCAGTAGCAGTGCGGCCCAGAACGAGGACGCGTTCAAAAATTAGGATCGAGCAGGCATTCGCGGAAGGACACCTTGGCCGACCATTCCGGCATGGGATAAGTACCTTGTTGACACATTAAACCGCTCTCCCTTGCGGTCACGGCTCCGTGAATAAGCCGAGTGTTATCAACAAAATACCGAGCTAAATACGGTAATGGTTTAATGAACAATGTAATAGCGGTCTTTTTCCGATTTTACGCCTGCCCCAATGATCGATAACGAAGATCTAAATTAGATTCAGCGCTCGGGGTAGCACCGTTAGAAATGTGGCGATAATCGGATTCGTTCTACTGATTTGGAAAACTATCCGCCAATTCATGCAGCATCCTCTTTTCGTCATCATTGTACTTACTGCGGAATTGGTCGCTCTCGAAGTACTTTTTGCGCTCATCCACATTCATGGGTACAATGTGACGCATTTCCTTTTTTAGAGTCTGCTGCCGTTCCGCTGGAATCTGATTAAAGCGCTGATAAACTTTGCGGACCTGAGCTTGCTTTGCGGGCGGGAGCTTCTGGAACCGTTCCACACTCTTGCGTTGCCCGGCAGACATATTATCGTACTGCGCCAAACGTTGTTCCAACTTTTCGCGGCGTTCTGCGGGCATATTTTTGAGCGCCTTCTGCCGGTCGGCAGGGCTCATTGCACGCAGCTTTTCGACAGCAGGAAGCGGCTGCTTCTTCTGCTTTTTGCCGTTTGCCACTTTACGGGCGGCCTGATTTGCTGCTCGGACCGGAACCTGTGCCATAGCCGAGGCCGACAGGGCAGTGAGCGCGAACACCGTAATTGTGAATTTACGCAACATACGAATACCTATTTTGGTTGCCTTCACCAATAACCAACTTCTGAACCTATAATGATTGCTGATCTAACTTTAGTTCGGCAGTCAGAGTACCAACCATTTCCACATCTTCGAGCACTTTTTCGGCCTGTTCAATTTCATTGGCTTCGAGCGTAATTGCGGCAATTTCCTGATTGTCCAATGACGAATCTAAATCAGGCACGCGCAACACAAACGCACCAAACAAAACTACGCAAACCGCAGCCACACTCATCGCAGGACGCCAATTCATCCACCCTTCGGCGGGAAGTATTGCTGACTTCAAGCGGCCCCAAACTGTTGAGTGCTGCTGTTCAATGCGCTGGTACAACCTGGCATCGAAATGAACCGACACCGGCATGGCATCCCACTCATCAAGAGCCTTCCACACAGCAGTTTGCGCATCAAGCGCACCCTTACATTCAACACAGGTTGCCACGTGCAATTCCATCTTCTGCATGGCCACCGCATCAAGCGAGCCTGCTGCAAAATCCATCAGGAATTCGGGGTTTTCATTCTGAATTGGGCAAGTCATGTGTTTCCTCCTACGGCGCCATATGCGCCAAGCGGGTCCTCAATGTTTCATAAGCCCGGAATAATAACGATTTCACAGCGGATTCAGAGCATTCCAAAGAATTGGCAATCTGTGCATATTCCATTTCCTGATATTTGTGCATCAGCACCGCAGCGCGCTGCTTTTCCGGCA
>JBBRJC010000418.1:0-4492 GCA_038220135.1 Bryobacterales bacterium
GGTGACATTGGAACTGAGCATGGCCGTAAGCATGTCACCAATAGCGGCAATGGCTGTGCCAGGTGACGCAACATAGCCGAAAAAGCGCGGGTGGCCGTTATGGCGCGTTGCAGGAATCACAACATCACGAATCGTGGCCAGCAGTTCCTCGCCCGTAGCCGGTTGTTGCGGTAGTGGTTCAACAAGTTTGGCGCGAATAGCGGCGGAAGTTGTTTCCGGCGCAACGCGAATGCTGGACAACGATTCGTAGTGGGCAATCATCAATTCGAGCGCTTCGGTGCCCAGCTTGCGCAGTTCTTCCGAAGTTGGATTCAATCCACTCATGGTTTGAGGGTGGCTCGCGGCTCTTCGGCAGCAATCACCTCAGCCGGCTCTGGTATCGCGCCCTTGTCATCCATATCCTTCACCCACTTTTCCAAACGCGCGGCCAGATCTTTTTGCGCTGCTGCGTGCTTCGGGTTGCCCGCCAGGTTGTTTACTTCAAACGGGTCTGCCTGCAAATCATACAACTCGAATTCGCTGCGCTTGGGCGCCATCCACTGCTGTTGGACGGCGTTCAATTTACCAGCCTTGTGCAGCTCTTTCATAATGTTCTGCGTTGGGTAAGAGGTGGTGATGTATTCGTTGAATTGCAGATAAGGGCGATCTGGCATATAGTTGCGAAACAACTTGTACTTGCTGGACCGTACTGCCCGAATGCGATCCACAGTCATGTCGCAGCGGTCTCGCGCCGTGAAGATATGAGTGCGCGGTTTTGCTTTGCCAAAGAGCGGTTGGCCATCGAAGGGAGTTGGAATCGCGATACCCGCATAAGCCAAAGTTTGAGCCGTAATGTCTAACGCAATGACCGGATCTTTACGCACCTGGCCCTTCGGCAACACGCCCGGATAGCGCACCATCAATGGGATTTGCGTGCCTGGATCGTACAACCATTGCTTGCCTCGAATCAGACAGCGGCCGTTATCGCCCATCATGAAAATCACGGTATTATCCAGCAAGCCATCGCGCTTCAGGGCGTCCAGAGTGACGCCAACCTGATAATCCAGCAACTGCACGGCGTCGTAATAATTCGCCATTTCGTTGCGCACCACGGGGTGGTCCGGATAATACGGTGGCAGCGTTACTGTGGCCGGATCAACCAACTGTTTCTGTTTCCGGGCAGCAACAAATGCTGGTCCCTTGTGTGGTGCCTGAAAGTTGATCTGCGCATAAAACGGCTGATCTTTCGCACGCTGATTCCAATGTGTGCCGTCAAAGATCTTTTTGGTCGCGAAATTCAAATCGGTCTTGGCCGTGCCTTTCACGCCTTCGGCGATGTTGGTGATGTTCGCCGTAAAATAGCCTGCTTCACGTAATCGATCCTGCATCAGTCGCGCGCCTGCTGGCAGCTTGTAACCATCTTTGCGATGGCTACGATGATTGTGAGTTCCAGTGCGAATCTGATACAGACCCACGTTGAAAGCCGAACGGCTTGCCGAACAAACCGGAGCAGTGGTGAAGCAATGGGTGAAGCGCACGCCCTCGGCGGCAATGCGATCCATGTTCGGAGTCTTCACCAGCTTGTCGCCATAACAGCCCAGTTCTACTCCCAAATCATCGCCAATAATCCAAAAAATATTAGGGCGGCGATCTGCTGCGAGCACGGCCGGGGCGAGGCCTGTGGCTTGGAGGAATGTTCGACGATTCATAATAAGATTCCCCCAGATTATCTCTCACAAACAGCTATCATGAGGAATTGTGAAATACGATGTCCATACTGTTGACGTTCCAAGCTTGTTTACTGCGGCTGTGCGGGGTGAAGCGAATGCGGAAACTCTACCTCAGAAGATCCGTGAGTTATATGATGTGCTATACAAAAATGTTGATCTGGCCGATACCGGCAAGCGTGGCTTGAATGTGATCTATTATCCGGGTTGGGATAGCGCCAAAGCCTTTCCAATTGAAGTGGGCGTGCGCGTAAATAATGAATTCCCCGATAATGGTCTGATTGTCTGTTCAACCACTCCAAGCGGACGTGCGGTCACTACCGTGCATATTGGACCATACTCATTGCTCAAGAAGGCGCACGCAGCAATCCACGAATGGTGCGACGATCGGGATGAAGAACTTGCCGGACCCAGTTGGGAAGTATACGGGCATTGGAATAAAGATCCAAACCAACTGAGCACTGAAATTTACTATTTACTAAAGTAGGACTCGCATGAAACGAAGAACGTTTCTTCAATCGACAACGGCAATCGCGGCGATGCAGCGCGTTCAAGGCGCTGCGGCAACTGCACAACTTGCTCCGCGTTTTGGCGACGGCCGGGACTGGTGGTTTCAAAACCGCTTCGGCATGTTTGTGCATTGGGGCCTTTATGCAATTCACGGTTTCCACGAACAGGAACAGTGGCGCGGCCGTGTGCCGCGAGCCGAATATGCGAAGCTGCAACAGCAATGGAATCCGGTAAAGTTCAATCCCGACGCATGGCTTGATCTGGCCGCAGAAGCCGGCATGAAGTACATTTGCCTCACCACAAAACATCACGATGGTTTCTGCCTGTGGAACACCAAGACCACACGCTTCAACACCATGAACACGCCCTATGGTAAGGACGTGGTGAAGATGTTGGCCGATGCGTGTCATCGTCGCGGTGTTCCGCTGTGCCTCTACTTTTCCATTGCCGATTGGCATCAGCCGACGTACCCCAATCAAGGGCGCCATCACGAATTGCCACCGCAGGCAGGCGACACTCCAGACCTGATGAAATACCTGGAAGTGATGAAGACTCAGATTCGCGAGTTATGCACGAATTACGGGGAAATTCATGGCTTCTGGTGGGATATGAACGTGGATAAACACGTTGATCCTTCCATCAATAACATGATCCGGAAACTGCAACCGAAGGCTGTCATCAATAACCGTGGTTTCGATGATGGCGACTTTGGCACACCGGAGCGGGACTACGACAAAGGCGGCGAAGATTCGCTCAGCTTCGACCGGCGCACCGAAGCTTGTCAGGCAGTGGGCATGGAAAGCTGGGGCTATCGCAAGAATGAAGACTACTATTCCGACCGCCATTTGATGCGCAGCATCGATAAGTATCTGGCGCGTGATGCGAACTACTTGTTGAACGTTGGTCCGAATGCTGAAGGTGTAATTCCTCCGCAATCGGTGGCGATTTTACGCCGCCTTGGGAAGTGGTATGGCGCGGTGAAAGAGTCGTTTGAGGGTGTGGCACCGGCCTCACATTTGACGGCGAACCGGAGTGTACTGTTAACGCGGAAGGGTAATAATCTTTATGTTCACATGCATCGCGATTTGCAAGGAGATGCAGTGAAATTGAAGCCATTGGCGATTGCGCCCAAACGGGCAACGCTGCTGAATACTGGTACGCCCGTTGGCTGGGCGATGGACATGGCGCCAAGCGATCACATCGAGCATGTAGGCTATTTACGCATCACCGGATTGCCTGCAAACGAGATGTCGAATACGGTGCTGGTAGTGAAGTTGGAATTTGATTCGTTGCCTGAAGTGGGTCCATTAATGGCACCGGCAGCGAATGATCTCTTGAGGCGATAAGTATGTCACATTCACGTCGCAGTTTCTTGAAATTAGCCACCGGGTCCATTGCCGCAACCCAAGCCCAACCCATGGCAGGCCGCTTGCCGAACTTCATCATCTTGTTTGCCGATGACATGGGTTATGGCGATTTGGGTTGTTACGGAAGCCCGAATATTCGCACGCCGAATCTGGATCGGATGGCAGAAGAGGGCATTCGGTTTACGTCGTTCTATGTGGCCGCTCCGGTTTGCACGCCTTCGCGAGTAGGGTTGCTGACTGGACGATACCCGGTGAGGGCGGGGCTGCCGAATAACCTGGGGCCCGATTCGAAAGGTGGTTTGCCACTTACCGAAATTACCGTTGCTCAGATGTTGAAGCAGCGCGGGTATAAGACGATGGCGATTGGCAAATGGCACATCGGCCACAACGCGCAAGAGTACCTGCCAACAAGCCGCGGCTTCGATTCCTATCTTGGTTTGCTTTATAGCAACGACATGATTCCGCCGTTTGTGAAGACCGAACATCCGCTGCATTTGTACCGCAATACGGAGCCGATCGAGTTGCTGACCGATCAAACCAATTTGACCGAGCGGTACACGGATGAGGCTTTGAAATTTATCAAGTCTGCCGGGAAGAATCCGTTCTTTTTGTACTTGCCTTATGCGATGCCCCATCTGCCTGTCAGCACGTCAAAGCGGTTCCAAAATCAGTCGCGCGCTGGACATTATGGCGATGTGATTGAAACCCTCGACTGGTCTGCCGGCGAGATTTTGAAGACGGTGAAGGAGCAAGGGCTTGAGCGGGACACAATGATTGTTTTCGCCAGTGATAATGGCCCTTGGCATAATTTACCGAAGCGGATGCTGGCCCAGGGAAACGAACCGTGGCACACCGGAAGCAAGGGCTTGCTGCGGGGTGCGAAAGGGACTACTTACGAAGGTGGGCAAA
>JBBRJC010000419.1:0-4474 GCA_038220135.1 Bryobacterales bacterium
AGCCACCGTGGCGGTGAGCGCACCAACTACTGTGACAGCTAACTTTGGCGCACCAGCGGCTGTCAATCATACAATCACAACAAGCCCCGCCGGGTTGCAGGTAACGGTGGACTCTGTGACCAAAACGGCCCCAGCTACAGCAAGTTGGGCACCGGCGACAATTCATACATTGACAGTACCTAGCCCCCAAAACAACACGGCTGGAGACACGCGATACACGTTCACAAGCTGGTCACCCGCAGTTGGCGCAACTTTGAATGCGCCTTCAATGCCCACCACCTATACTGCTAGTTTCAGCACTGCCTACCGGGTCAGCATCGTGTTTGTTGGCAATTGCGGAGTTACCGCAAACATCGGCACCACGTTCCCGGTTTTCGTCAATGCAGGCACAGCGGTAACGGCAAGTTTCCTGGCCAATAGTGGCAGTTTCTTCCAAGGTGTGACTGTAAATGGAGTGCCGGCAAGCTCCAATCTGGTCTCCATCGCTTCGCTGAATGCACCGGTAACCATGACAGCAACTTGTGCCGCCGATCCGCTTCCGAACCTAAATTTTGGAGGCGCAAATTGGGGTTATGGCACAGGGACCAACTTCCAGATTGTGGGTGGCATTGGCAACAACGGGGCAACATACAACGATGTCAAAATAACGCAAGTTGTTTGGACATCAGCCGCAGCCGGAGGCACGACGCCGGCGATCACAAACACCACAGTCCTGCCGATTGTATTGGGAAACAGAGCCAGCGGAACCGTTAGCCCACCCATTACACTTACGTCCAATATGCCGGTTGCGGTAACGGGATTCCAGGTTTGTGTATCGGGAACGGCCGTAAGTACGATTTCCGGCGTTACGGTGAATTGGACTGACACTCAAAACTGTAGCCACGTTTTTCCAAAGTAACCCTCTACGATTTTGAGCGGTTGCGCCATGCCAGAAATAGCATGGCGCAACCCAGCATGATTGCGCCGGCGCCAAAATTTGTATCGGCCTTGGATGGAGGTTGGCGCATCGTATCCAGCCAAAGTCGAAACGGCCCATAGAGCAAAAAGAACAGACCGAAGTAGAACGGAGGGGGCCAACGCCGGCGGTCAAGAAGGTAGAAGATTGCTACGATTGCAGCAGTGTAAATTGCTTCGATTAATCCTAAATCGAGCCGAGGTCCCTCGGGAAATTGCACTGCCATCCAACTGTTACTTGCGCGGCCAACATGGTCGTGGGCGAGTGCACACCCCACCCGGGCAATCAACCAACCCGTGGGGAATACGAATGCCGCGATGTCGAAATACTGAAGCACTTGTTGCCTGGTCAGTTGATAGCGGCGAGCAAAAAACACAACGGCAAGCATCCCGCAAATCATCCCGCCAAAAGAATAGATACCGTCGATGGGATTGAGCAGCCGCCATGGATTACGCACCAGTCCAGGGCGGTCAATCAAGATCAGATAAAGAACGTGCGATCCGAAAAATCCCCACCAAATCATGTGCAGCGTGAGCCATTGGACGTGCCCTGAATTGAACCCAACCTGAATTGCCCGCCGCCGCACTAGCCACCATCCAATAAGTAGGGCCACAGCAGCCATAAAACCGAAAGCGTGAAAAGTATAGGACCCGATTGTGAATTGGGGTTGGGGAAGATAAGGGATCAATTCGTGCTCGTTGGGCGTTTAATCAGTAGAACGGAAAAACCTCAATGTGCTTCTGAATCTGAGGTCTCCCCCTTGACATTCTATGTTAAACTGTTTTTGCGTTTTGGTTGGATCGCAGACTGCCCGGTTTTGTCGAGCCTGCTTTTGCTGCGGCCGTTTACAAATACGCAGTGGAGGCGAAACTTGAAAAATATTTTTGTGGGTAATCTTGCGTTCACAACAACGGAAGACCAATTGCGCAACCTTTTTGAGCAGTTCGGTACAGTGGAGCGCGTAGCAATCCTTACCGACCGCGAAACAGGCAGATCCCGTGGCTTTGGCTTCGTGGAAATGCCCAATGCAGAAGATGCAGACCGGGCCATTAACGGGCTCAATGGGCAGGATTTCATGGGCCGCGCCTTGATTGCCAATGAAGCCCGTCCGAAGCCTCCAAAGGGCCGTTATTAACTATCCCAACATGCTCAGCGCCGTCTGCAGTTCGCTTTGAGTGTGCCCGTCCCCAGTCTTTGACGTCACCTCAATTCCCTTGCTGTAGATGGCGCGGGCATCTTCTGTCCGCCCCAGCTTTTCCAAAGTCTGGCCACCGTGAAAATAGCCGGCTGCGTAGTTTGGATTATGCTCCAGCAGCGTCTGGAATTCCGTTACCGCCTGCTCCAAATCGCCTGAATTCACGCATTCCATGGCCAAGCCATAACGCGCAAATGCATCGGTGGGGTTTTGTGCCACCATGGTCTTAAGAATCTCCATCCGGTTGATCGGCATTTCTACTATTATATGGCCTGCCCTTATTTTCGTCCCAACAGATTTGGACCAGTTTGCGGTGTTGGGGGTGACGCGATGGCGCAAGGCCTGCTCTGCCAACAAGGCTATGCACGCCAAATCTGTAAGGTCTTTCCGGTTCATGCCCAAGCCGACGCAGTGATGATTTGCGCCGCACTGGAAACTCCCGCATCTGTAATCGTTCGCTTCACTGTGGAACGAAATTATCTTCCCGTTTCCGTAGGCGAGCATGAGCATTTTTACCACGGTGGCGAATGGAACCCGGCCATTGCCGATGAGAATATTCGAGCGCAGATGAACCACTATCTGGATGGATTTTTGCAACTGCGACAGGAGTTGATTGAGTGTCAGAAGAATTCGTAAACCACCTGCCCGGACGCCCCGTGCGAGATTCAATTTCTGAATTGTCCGAACATGCCCTACCGAACGATGCCAACGTGCTGGGCACATTGTTTGGAGGAAAGGTGATGAGCATGGTCGATTTGGCGGGCTCTCTAGCGGCCATTCGTCATGCACGCTGTCCAGTGGTAACGGCGTCGGTAGACTATATGAACTTCATCCATCCCGTGCGCATTGGGCACCTGGTGATTTTGCGGTCTGCGGTGAACCGCGTTTTCCGGTCTTCGATGGAAGTGGGCGTGCAAGTTACTGTGGAGAATTTGCTGACCGGTGAAACCAAACACACCTGCTCAGCTTATTTAACGTTTGTTGGTGTGGATAAAAGTGGCGGGAAAGTTGTCCTGCCACCTGTAATTGCGGAAACAGAAGAGGAAATTCGCCGCTACCAGGAAGCTGGCGAGCGGCGAAGAATCAGACTGGAGATGAGGGCCAAGCGCAAAAATTAGGCCGCTTCCGGATCCTTATACATGTATTTAATCACGGACTTATAGAGCAACAAATTTGGCCCTTCTTCACGGTTAAACTTCAAGCAGGTTTTGTCGTACCACTCGATGTAGCCCTTGAGGGTTTCACCATCCCGCAACACGGCTATCATTGGAGTTTTACTCTGCATCTGCTTCATGTAATAGAAGTTTTCTGCGTTGGTTTGTTCGGGCGGCACCATCTTTTTTGAAGCTTGGCGCGGCGGTCCCATTGATTCTTTCCCACTCGGCATAATTGCGTTATTTACATTCGGGCGAATTAATTTACGGTTGGTTGCTTCCACTGGGCAACTCCTCTTATGTAATAGAACTGCAAAACTTAGAACGTTATAAATTCAAGGACGTCGGAAACAGTTGTTAAGTTCCCACCGCTGCCTATTGAATCACAGCGGAGCTCTGCGATCAAGCCTGCCGCAGAGAAAGTGTTAAAGCGTCAAGGGCAATTCCCTTCTGAATGCTGCGCCGGGAAAGGTCAACCAACTCATCCGTCCGGCCAACTGCTTTGCGAATCCACTCAAAACTAATGACGTTTGCAAGCGCTCGAAGTTCCCTTTCCAAATCAATATTTCGCAAACGTGACCCACCTTCGTGCAACACCAATAGATCTTCCAGCAGCATGTAAAGCACTTTCAGATAGTGATCCAGCTTTTCCGATTTTGAGGCGTTAATCGATTCCGAAAACTTTGCCCACACATCGAAACCACCAGCTGAAGCAGCAGCGCGCAACAGGGCCAGCATTGCGTTGCGGCGTTTATCGTACACTTCCAAATCGATGGTAATGGCCAACCCCGGACTGCCTGCGGCAAGCGCCTGGCGGCGTTCCGGGCGGTCCAAACCACGGGCTTTTATCAGTTCGTACATGTCCTGATCGCCCAATGGTGCCACAGACAATTGCACGGAACGGGAACGAATTGTGGGAAGCAGATCGTAAGCATTTTCCGCAGTCATCAACAAAATCAAATAAGGCGGCGGCTCTTCCAAAGTCTTCAACAAAGAGTTGGCAGCCTGTTCATTCGCACGGTCAATATGATCGATCAGGAATACGCGATGGTTCCCTTTCAGCGGGCCGAATTGCGCTCGCTCCTTCAGCAGACGCATTTGTTGAATAGAAATTTGCCGCAACGGACCGTCGGGCGGAAAGGTGACAAAATCGGGATGCGAATTGAACAG
>JBBRJC010000420.1:0-4467 GCA_038220135.1 Bryobacterales bacterium
ATGCAGCCTATCAAATGAGTGCATCCCCGGGACTGGGAATTTCCGTAAATGAGACGCACTTGTTCCGGGATATGCTTCCAATGGGATAATATCCTCTATGCCTGTTCGACTAAAAGATATTGCAACAGATCTTGGCGTTTCCGTCGTCACTGTTTCCAAGGTTCTCCGCAACCATAGTGACATTAGTGAAGAAACTAGGAATCGCGTCATGCAGCGAATGAAAGAATTGAATTACCGTCCCAACCTTGCGGCGCGGGCACTGGTTACCGGTAAGTCGCACATGATCGGTTTTGTTGTGCCGGATCTTTTGCATCCATTCTTTGCAGAAGTGGCTAAGGGACTTACCAAGATTTTGCGTGAGCATGGTTATTGTCTGGTGATTGCATCGTCGGAAGAAGATGCAGAATTGGAGCGGCAGGAAATTGAGCAATTACTCAGCCGGCGCGTTGATGCACTGGTTGTTGCTTCTACGCAAAGTGAATTGGGAAGTTTCGAATATGCCGAAGCTAACAATACGCCTTACGTATTAATTGACCGCTTTTTAGAAGCATTGCAAGCAAATTTTATTGGTGTTGACGACGAGAAGGCTGGCTATATTGCCACCCACCATTTAATTCAACAAGGATGCAGAAAAATTGGCCACATCCGTGGGCCGCAAGGCAGCACTGCGCGGGGCCGCGAAACTGGATATCGCAAAGCATTGGCTGAAGCGGGTTTGCCGGAACGTATTGTGGAAAGCGCCTCAACCGATGCTGATGCAGAGCAGGGTGGCTATAAAGTGATGCGAAAGCTGATTGAGGGCAAAGACCGTCCTGATGGAGTTTTCTGTTTCAATGATCCCAATGCTATCGGCGGATTGAAGGCTCTGTTTGAAGCCGGTATCAGTGTGCCGGATGAGATTGCAATCATCGGTGTGGGTAATCTTTCTTATGCCGACTTGTTGCGTGTTCCACTCAGCAGTGTGGATCAGGATAGTGCTGCGCTTGGAGAAGAAGCTGCCAAGATGGCATTAAAACTAATCGATTCGAAGGTGAAGTTGCGGCCTCAAAAAGTGCTGCTTGAACCGCGTTTGGTGGTTCGTGCTTCAAGCATGAGGAAATCAAATTAATTCGCTCTCCCTGATGGCCATGTAAGATTGAACCGGCTGCCTACGATCATGCGGATCTGTGCAATCAGTGCCGGGTCTGTCACCGTTTTCATGGCCGCCAGATTGTGGTCAACTTCAGCTACAGATCCCATTCCTGTTAGCGTAGAGGCTGCATCCGGATAGTCCAGACAAAAGCGCAATGCAATTTCAGAAACGTCCAGGCCTTTGGATTTGCAGTAGTCAACCACTTCACGTGCAGCTAGTTTTGCATCAGGTGGCGCGGGATGCCAAACCGGTGGATTCCGTTCGGTAAGCAAGCCCATGTGCAGTGGCGAAGCATTGATAAGCCCAAGCCCCAGGCCATTCACAGTTGGTGCCAAGTGTTGATCCAGATCCTGGATCATCAAATTATAGTGGCAGTAGGAAAGAATCAAATCCAACTCACCTTGTTCAGCCGCGCACCGCAAAATTCCTAATGGCAAGGCCGATGCCCCAATGAAACGCGTCTTCCCTTCCTGTTTCAATTCCCGCAAGGCCGGAAACGTTTCGTCGCGAATTTGTTCCCACTCCCCAAACTCAATGTCATGCGCCAGCAGGATATCGACGTGATCGGTGCGCAGCCGGGCAAGCGATTCCTCAACGCTTCGGCGAATTCGCGCGCGAGAGAAATCGAATTCAGCCATGCCGTAACGTCCACACTTAGTCATCAGGATCACGCGTTCACGACGCCCCTGAAGTGCCTCTCCTAATCGGGTTTCCGCAAGTGTTAAACCGTAGTATGGAGATACATCGAAAAGATTGATGCCTTGATCAATCGCGCGGTGCACTGCGGCAATGCCTTGTTCTGGGGTAACCTCTCCAAAGGCATTTCCCAGTGGCGAGGCCCCATAGCCGATTACCGAAACGTTCAGTCCGGTTTTGCCGAGCTTACGATATTGCATCATACGGGAATCCGATAAAGGTAAGCGTCGCCTTCCCAGCCATTGGAATAGGGAAACCAGCGCGTCATGTGAATAACCAATTCCTTGGTTTGGCGATCTTCACGGGCAAAGAAATTCGACAGGCTCAAAATTGGATCTTCCTCTGGCTTTTTATCGTCAACAACCCGCAGTGAATCTTTCAGCAGCTTGCCACTTTGCTGATCAACTTCGCCAATAACAAACGGGTAACGAGGACGATTGCCTTTTGGATTTTCAGGCGAAATGTTACCGGCCCAAAACAGGCGGCCACTGGAATGGGGGATTAGTTGTGAACAGGCACTAGGCGAGAAAAAAGCCTCTCCATTTGTATAGGTCCACGGTTCAGGTTTGCTCCAATGCAAGCCTCCATCGTCCGATGTTGCAATCCAGCGGTAGCTGGCGACTGCGGGCTTTTTATCGTTTGAACCACGCAACACGCAAATCCATTTCCCGTTTGGAAGGCGCGCCAATGTTGGTTCATCCATGCCACGGGTTGCCCGCTCTGGATCGGAAGAAATTCTGTTACTCGCTTTCCACAGCAGCGTATTGCCCTTCCATCGCCCAACCAGAATCGCGGCATCATGGAACGTATAGGCACCAACAGGGTTGTACAATTTCCCGCTTTCATCAATCGGTGCAATGGCCACCGGCAACAAAATAGATCCATCTGGTGCTGCAACCGGGCGCGATGCCGCGTCCCCTAGCATCACCGAATTCTTCCCCGTAAAAACGCCGGGCAATGGATGCCTGGCACTGTATTCACTACCCTCATGAATCACCTGTTGCGTGGGTCCGCCATTCACTGAATAGAAGATGTTCCATTGCCGCAAGCCTTCCAGCGGATCGTCGGAAGGAAGCACGCCCTCAACCCAGAATTCGATGAAGCGGCCCGTATGCTGATCAACAAAGCCACCACGGATATGCTTACGCCACATGCCTTCGGGCCGGCGCTCAGCAGTGACAATCGTCTTCGGCGCGTCCCATGTTTTGCCGTAATCTTTGGAGCGGCGAAGGTAGGCAACGTCGATGGTGTCAGACCGGCTCCAGCGTTGTTCAATCGAAGCCATCGCCCCGCCGCGTTTGCTTGTGTAGTAGGCGTAGCCAAGTACGGCAGCCCCTTTGCCCGGTGATCGCAGGAAGACTTCCCGTGAGATTTCACGCGGCTTGGGGACTGCATTTAAGCTGGCAGAAAAGCTAGTGGCTAAAAAGGTTCGGCGGTTCAATTTTGTTCCTGGTGTGAACTTGTGATGATATCGCCGTTTAACCGGTCCTTCAAGACGGGTATGATATAGGCTATGTCAATTGTGCGCCGTCGCTTCGTTGCCGCGCTCGCTTTGGGTGCGAGTGCATTTGTTCCGGCTGTTCTTTCAGCCGCGCCTGCTAAGGGGAAGTTTCTTGTCTATGTGGGGACCTACACCCGAAACAATAGCAAGGGCATTTATGTCTACCAGTTTGATGCTGCCACTGGCGACTTGAAGGAAATGGGCTTGGCCGCTGAAGTGGACAATCCTTCTTTCGTCAATCTTCACCCGAACGGCAAGTTTCTTTACGCGGTTAGTGAAAGCTCGCCAGCTGCTGCCAAACGGGATGGCTCTGTTACGGCTTATTCCATCGATACAAAATCGGGCAAGCTTACGAAGTTGAACGACGTGCTTTCCGGTGGCGGAGGTCCTTGCCACCTGGTTGTGGATAATACAGGCAAGACTCTGCTGGTGGCAAATTACGGCACTGGAAGCGTGGCTTCGTTCCCCATCAATGTTGACGGATCGTTGAAGCCTGCGGCATCGGTGGATCAGCATAAAGGCTCCAGCGCCGACAAGTCGCGCCAGTCCGGTCCGCATGCCCATTCCGTGAATCTATCGAACGACAATCGCTTCCTGGTTGTGGGCGATCTCGGGCTTGACGAAGTAATGGTTTATAAGTTGAACGCAGCGGCCGGCACAATCACTCCCAACGATCCGCCATTCACCAAAGTGGCTCCTGGCAGTGGTCCACGGCACTTCAATTTTCACCCGAATGGCAAGCTTGGCTATGTGATCAACGAAATGGCGTTAACCGTAACAGCTTTCAACTGGGATGCGAAGCTGGGCACTCTAAAAGAAATTCAAACAATTTCTACGTTGCCTGAAGGTGCTGACCGCAAGGGCGCATCAACTGCTGAAGTGCTGGTGCATCCTTCCGGCAAGTGGTTGTATGGATCCAACCGCGGTCACGATACTATCGCCCAGTTCAATATTGCGGCTGACGGAAAGTTGACGGCGGTGGGGCATACAGCAACCCAGGGCAAGGTTCCTCGTAATTTCCGTATCGATCCGACCGGTAATTACTTGTTTGCAGCAAATCAGAATTCCGACAACATTGTGCTGTTTCGCATTGATCAATCTACGGGCAAGTTGACACCGATGGGTAAGCAAGTGACCG
>JBBRJC010000421.1:0-4457 GCA_038220135.1 Bryobacterales bacterium
GGCGAATGCGAACCCTTGACGTCGAGCACTGTTCCACACGATCGACTCAGTGGGAAAGGGGGCTTTCTCCCAGGCATCACTACTTGTCAAAAATAGGACATTTCTACTTTGCCTTGACAGAGCCCGTCACCGGCTTGCAGAATTCCCGCAAAACCGCTTGCGGGATGTATTGTGGTGTCCGCGTGCACGCACTTTGCGCTTTCCAGTGGAGGCTAAGAGATTCCCTTTTGAGACAATCTTCAGTCTGCTGTGCTCAACTAAGCGAGAGGTCCACCATGAAATTACGCGCACTTCTTGCCCTTCTAGTCGCACCCGGATTCCAAGTTTCCGGCAAAATCCGCAGTTGTTGGCGGCATTGGCGGGTGGAGCGCCGGTGCCGGGATAGAATCCGTTAATTAACCGTGATTTGTAGATGGGATTGGATACTGAAAGCAAGGAAACCAGTTTCGAGGGCTCTTCTGGTTTTACTAAGTTCTTCTTTTTGCTGCATCAGGAAAGGGCGATCCACAAACACGATAATGCCAATATTGCGCTTAACATGATTCTCCTCAGGGACGGACTTGCGTAGCATCGCAAGGATGGGTGGGCGGATGCATTGACATGATGACAAAGGCTAGCTAGTCTGATGAATAGACATAACTAACGCGAGGAAATCTGATGAACGTCGATTTAACGGTTGAACTGGAACAGCTTGTACAACACAAAGTTGATAGCGGTCGCTACAACTCGCAGAGTGATGTGGTGAGCGATGCACTGCGATTGTTGGCCGAGCGGGACGAATGGATCGAGTCCAGCAAAGCAAGGCTGAGACGGATGATCACAGAAGGGTTCGACTCAATTCGAAGTGGTGATGCCGTTGATGGATATGAATTTTTTGCCACCCTGGAGCAGGAACAGATAGAGCTGGATCTCAATCGTCAGCCGGTATGAAAGCTTTCAAACTTACAAGGCAAGCGGCGTTGGACCTGCGACAAATAATTAATTATATTGCCGAAGACAACGGCAATGCGGCCCGTAGGGTGAGCCAGCAATTGTTGCAGGCTTTCGAACTGCTAGCCACTGAACCTAAAATCGGCCATCGGCGCCCCGATCTAACCGACGAACCGGCTCTCTTCTGGCCGGTTGGCTCGTACCTGGTAATCTACGATCCTAATTCTTCACCTATTGTCATTGCAAGAGTGGCTCACGGCGCACGTGATTTGTTGAACTTTCCCGTTTTCTCTTGACAGGCCCATACCTAGCTAGCTATACCTAGATAACTAGGTACGCATGGCCAAATCTAAAAACGATATTCTGCAAGGCACCCTTACCCTGCTGGTGCTACAGGCAATTTCTAAAACCCCACTGCACGGCTACGGCATCACACTGTTCATAGAACAAGCCAGCGAAGATCTGCTGCGCGTTGAGGAAGGCTCACTCTATCCGGCGCTCCATCGGCTGGAAGAGCAGGGTTGGATTGCAGCCGAATGGGGTGTGACGGAAACCAATCGCCGGGCTCGTTTCTATTCACTTACCGCTGAGGGTCGCAAGCAACTGGATGCCGAACTGGCCAGTTGGGACCGCCTCACCTCGGGCGTTACCAAGGTGTTGCGCTTCGCATGAGGGAACGAATCTAATGTCTTTGTGGACCAAACTGCTGGAAACCGTGCTCCCCAATCGGCGGAGCGTTGAGATTGAGGATGAACTTGCTTTCCATGTGGAGATGCGGGCGCGGCAATTGATGCAAAGCGGAGTGGATCCGGATGAGGCAATGAGGCAGGCGCGACGGCAGTTTGGCAATAGCACAAAGCTGGCCGAAGATACGAGGGAAACGCACCTGCTGCAAGGGCTTTCGGCGCTGCTGCGAGATTCGCGGTATGCATTGCGCGGGCTGTGGCGGCGGCCGTTGTTTTCGCTCACCGGGCTAGCATCTTTGGCGCTGGGCATTGGTGTGAATGTGGCGATTTTTAGTGTCCTTGATACGTTGTTGTTGAAGCCGCTTCCGCTGGCCGACGCCTCGCTCGTGATGGCGTTTGTGGAATCTCGAAATGGCGAAACCACGAACGGGAATCCGGCCCGGATGCGCGATTACCGTGAAAACTTGCGGACCCTGAAGGCTGTGGGCGGGTATTACGGTGATGGTTTGGTGTTGGCTGGCACCGATGGACCAACGCGATTGAATGCCTTGCGGACTGTTGGCGATGTGATCTCTGTCTTAGGACATACGCTTGTGTTGGGGCGCAATTTCACGCCGCAGGAGCAACTTGGCCGCGCGAATGTCGCAATCATCAGTCACCAACTTTGGCAGCGGTTGTTTCAACGGGATGCCTCCGTGATTGGGAAGCTGATTCGGTCAAAGGGTATGGCATTCGAAATTATTGGTGTGATGCCTGCTGAGGCTGCGTTGCTTGACGAAGTAGATTTGTGGATTCCTGCTGAGGCGGATCAGCAAAACACTTCGCGAATGGCAGGGTTCCTGACCGTGGTTGGGCGGCTGGCTGACGGAGTGGATCTGACCAAGGCGAATGCGGAACTTGCAACTGTTGCCGGTCAAATGCTGGCTGCAAATCCGGTGAGCGATAAAGGGTTGGCTGTAGGCTTAAAGCCACTTGGCGAGGTGTTGGCCGGCGAGGCCCGGCAACCCGTTCTGCTGTTGATGGGCGTGGCGATTACTATACTGCTGCTCGCTTGCGTTAATCTTGCGGGGCTACTGCTGGCACGCAATGCGGAGCGAGCGCAGGAAGCAGCAATTCGGATGGCGATTGGTGCCGGCCGTGCAGCCTTGGTTCGACTCTTTTTGTTGGAAGCCGTTTGGCTGGCTATTCCGGGCGGAATGCTTGGGTTATTGGTAGGGGAATGGTCTTTTGCGCTTTTGAAGGCGATGTTGCCCGCAGAAACTCCCTTGATTGCCGCAATGCGTGTAGACGGGCGGGCGGCGATTTTTGCTTTGTTGCTTACGGTTTTCTGCGCGATCGCTATTGGCCTGCTGCCGGCGTTTGAGGCTTCAAGAGTTATGCCTCGCGGCGCTATTGGCGCTCGTTCCGCTTTACTGCGCTCAGCGCTTGTGGTTGGGCAAATTGCTGTTTCCTTGACACTGTTAGTTAGCGCCGGAGTGCTGACACACCGGCTGCTGGAAGCCCGGCAACGGTCTTTCGGTTTCCAGCCTGACCATGTTCTGGCGCTATCGTTCGACATTTCCTGGGACACCGACAAAGCGAAGCTTCACCAGTTTTATACACAAGCGGCAGATGCAGTGCGGTTGATGCCCGGTGTAATTTCCGTGGGGTTGGTTGATCGTTTGCCATTGGGCGGCGGCGCGCAAAGCGCGGGTTATTTGCGAATTCGCGGTATGGAACTGCCGGAGACACAAGCGCGCCAGCAATATGGATTCCGTGCCGTCAGCGCCGATTATTTCACCACACTGCGCATTCCACTGATGAAAGGCCGCGTGTTTGGCGAGCCGCAAGGTGATAGGACTCCGCGCGAAATCCTCATTAATGAGACTTTTGCGCAGCGTTACTTTGCGGGCATCGATCCTGTGGGACGCGTCATTTCCTATCGGGATGCGGTGAAAGAACCTCTTTGGTTTGAAGTGACTGGGGTTGTGAAGGATGTACCCGTTTCCCCGGGCGATATTCGGCCACGGCCGGAAGTATTCGTGCATTTTACGAACACCTACTGGGCTCCGGCGACGCTAGTTGCGCGGGTGAATGGCGATGCGGCGATTATGACCACTGCTGTCCGCAAACGCATTGCTGATATCGACCCCTATGTGCTGATCCGTCGAGGGGGATCTGTAGATTCGCAAGTGGAACTGGCCTGGACGAAGCCGAAGTTGCTGGCTAAACTTACCGGCGGCCTGTCGCTTGCATCCTTACTATTGGCGTGCCTTGGTTTGTACGGCATCCTAGCCGGCTTTGTGAAGGCGCGGACCAAGGAGTTTGGCATTCGTCTGGCTTTGGGCGCGACCCCGTGGTCTTTGCAGCAGCTTTCCCTGCGGCAGGGCATTTTTTTGGCCTTAATAGGAATCATCGTCGGTGGATTTCTTGCCGTACCGGTTCTTCGTTTGATCGCCGCGCAAGTTCCCGGTGGAGAGGCGAACGATCCGATGGCCTTTTCCATTGCGGCAATTCTACTATTTTTTACTGCGCTTGTGGCCTGCTACGCGCCAGTGCGACGTGTTGCAAAACTGGATGCCATTGAGGTTTTGCGCCATGAATAGTATGACTTGCAGTCCTATGAGTACGGACGATATAGTACTAGCCTTGGTTTTGGCTTAGTACAAAGGATATACTCTTACTACCCGGAAATACTCTTCCCCCGTTTCCAGAGGAATGCTAACTTGAGTAGGCCGTAAGAAATTTTTGAAGGGGGATGAACCTTGCGTTCTTTCTTAGTAAACATTGCTGGTCTGACATGGATGTCTGCAGCCGCTGCCTCTGGCGCGATAATCACAGTTACACAAACTGGAGGAACCT
>JBBRJC010000422.1:0-4451 GCA_038220135.1 Bryobacterales bacterium
CAAGGGCCGCCGGTTGTTGGCGAATCTCGGCAAGCATTTGAGACATTACAGCTATGATAACTTGGCAGACGATCAAGGGGCCGGTTTTTACAATCGGCCCCCAAAACAAACGAAGACTACATTTCGCTCAACGCAGCCACAAGTGCACCTTTGGCAGTGGTTTCCAGCGGACGCTCAGCAAGCCGGATTTCCGAAATTTGCAGGGGCAGATCGGCTGCTTTCAACGCAGCTTCAAATCTTTCCAGGAAACCACGGGGCATCACAGAACCACCGCTCAACACCAGCGGAATTGCACGGCCAAGCTTCGGCAAAGAACGGGCATCGCCAAACGCCTGCTTCAACGCGGCAACCAGCGTGCCAATCATATCGTCATAGTACACGGCCAACACCTGATGAATTTTGTCGTTGGTAGCGCCGTTCAAATAGAACGAATCTTCCTTGGCAAGACGAATGCGGTTAGCCAGTTCGCCGGTAACACTGGCAGCACTTGCATCAATAAAATCGCCCGCTTTGGTTACGCTGAAACTGGCTACAGGTACAGCCAGGTACGACAGGCAAACGTTACACAATCCGCCACCGATCGAGATGCCAATGCCAGTATAGTTGGAGCTTTCCATCTCTCCGTAAACCACTGCCAGCCCTTCGTTGATGCTCTTCGGAACATAGCCCATTTCGGTAAGAATCTGATTCAGCGTAGCCTCATGATAGGTGAGGTTTTCCGTCGCACCCAGCGGTGCCGCAGGAACACTGAAGTAAGCCTTCTGACCAGGGGATTTGGAAATGCCGATCATGTTTGTCAGAATCTGCTTCAACACCGCAAGGCTTTCGCCCTCAGAGGGGTTGATGAATCCGCGGCTCATCGGCCGCCGGGTTTCCATTTGCAGCAGGTCGGCAAAGCGTTCGCTTTCGTTGCCGTGCACCAGGATTTCGCTGCCCTGGACTGTATACGGAACGTTCTCGCGCTTCAGCACGGTTTCCCTCATCTTTGAGTTGGGCAGTGTGACGAATGAATTTAACTGGCTACGGAATTCATAGCCACTTTCTGCAGGCATTGCGGAAACAATACGGCTGGTCCCGATGTCCAGACCGACGGGTTGGGCAATTTTCGACATTAATTTTTTACCTCGCTGTTCTTTTCTTTTTTCAGATTCTCAATGATCTGACGATAATTCTCCCGTAAGCGCTTCGATAGCTGCGCCACGGGTACACCCTGTGCTGTTGCTTGTTGACGCAGAAGCTCCTCTGCTTTCGACAAGCCTTTCCAAAGACGCTCACCCGTCGCATTTACAAAGGAGGAATCCGATAGAAATCCAAACTCATAAACGCTGGGTAGAGGCAGTTGATAGTTATCCGGCAGACCGACTTCAGAAAATGGAAAATCGCCGGCCCAGTCTGTATGATATCCAATGCCATAGTTTTCGTTGCTCACCGACACCTGCGCATGAGTCACGCAG
Organism: Bryobacterales bacterium; assembly: GCA_038220135.1. Lineage (GTDB taxonomy): Bacteria > Acidobacteriota > Terriglobia > Bryobacterales > Bryobacteraceae > JANXSF01. The sequence goes on from JBBRJC010000422.1 coordinate 1,455, forward strand.
TTGTAAGTCGGAATATGGTACTTCGTTCGCAGCATTGCCGTAAGTAGTTTTGCTGACAATTTCTGCGCATCGGTAACAATCGGTTCGTCTTCAACGCGGGTTTGCGCCTCAAATGCCACACCTAGAAAGCTGTGGTTCAAGTTAATGTAATCCCACTGCGGTTCCTGCCAAATGGATGAACCAGCATGGAAAGCCGGTTCGTCTTCCGGAGTAATGCGCCAAACACGGCCAAAACGGTCGATAACGTAATGATAGGCTCGCTTTTCTCGAATCAGCCGCAGCAAGCTTTCGCCTAAAAACTTTAGCCGCCGGTTGTTGCCCTCTTCAAAGGATGCAATATGGCTTTCAGTGGTGTGAAAAACAATGCCCACAGGCTTGTCCATTTCAACCGATTCCTTTGAACTTTTTACAAGGCGGTACCACGTTTCCGTCGGTTCCTGACCGCTGGGAACTTGAAAACGGGTTTCCACGCGGAGACTATTAGAGTAAATTTCCTGCCCGTCGCGCGTTTCCACCAGCCAGATTTTCTCTGAAGAATGAACGGCCGACGCGTTTACAGGCAAAGGTATAGGGATGGTCCGTGCCGATAGCGGACGGAAGTCGGAGATCGTTGAGAATGGAATAAGAAATACAACCGTTGCAAGTAACCCTAAACGAAGCAATGACTTAGGAGCATATATCCGATTCCATGGTGACACGGCTCTGCTGGCGGCTGAACGTCTTAAATAACGCAGCCGTTGCACAGGATCCGAAATTCGTTTGGCTCGCCATTCCACCAACCTTCCTAAGGTGGCAGACGGAGCTTTCATAGGGACTTCCATCTAGTACGCCGCTTTATAGTACTGGAACTATATTCGGCAGATTTACCTTGTAGGTTTATACTAGCGGCGTACGAAGTGGAATACAAGGGTTGGGGCGGAAGGATTTTTCCGTAAAATTTACCTGGAGGTTTCGATGTATTCGCTTAATATTGGGGAAGTTTCACAGCAAGGAGACCATGTAGTGAAGTTGTTTTCGATTCTTCTAGCCTGTTCCTTGACAATGGCACAGCCACCTCCAAAGCCGGAGCCGCCAAAATTCAAGCCCGACGATCTCTGTACTCTGGAGGGCGTGGTGCGCAACGCCGCAACCGGCGAGCCGTTGAAAAAGACGACTGTGATGGTTATGCCAATGGACAACCGTGGCGGGCAACAGCCAATAACCACTTCCACTGAAGCTGACGGTAAGTTCTCTGTGAAAGGTGTGGAGCCCGGGCAATATCGCCTTTCGGCAAATCGTAGCGGCTTTGTCCGCATGGAATATGGAGCGCGGCCGGGTGCGGTAACGGGAAGTCCTTTGACCCTGGAAAAAGGTCAGTCGATGAAGTCTCTAGAGTTCAAGCTTTCACCGCATGCAGTCATCACCGGCCGCGTGCTTGACGAAGATGGAGATCCGGTACAAAGCAGTTCCGTAATGTTGTTCCGTCATCGTTATATTCAGGGCCGCAAACAAATGATGACCGCGGGCGGAGCAAATACAAACGATTTGGGTGAATATCGGATGTTCGGCATTGCGCCCGGCAAATACTATCTTTCCGTTTCCGTCCCCAACTACTCGATGTTCGGCACTGTCAGCCAGGCTGGCGCCGCACCTGAAGAAGGATACGCACCTACCTACTATCCGGGAACGAACGACATGGCTTTTGCATCGCTGATCACAGTCGCGCAAGGTGGCTTGCTTCAAGGTACCGACATTCGATTGCGCAAAATGCGAACCTACCGCATCAAGGGAAAAGTTGCCGGTGCAAGAACGCCACGTGGCGGAATGGTGCTGGTGAATTCCAAAGGGGGAAACGATTTCACGATGACGAACCGTAACATGGCCAGTTGGCGTGGCCCCTCAGGTGATTTCGAGGTCCGTGGTCTGCTCCCTGGTTCCTATATTGTGCAAGCCGAATATTCGGAGTCTCCCGACCAGCGATTCGGTGGGCGCGTTCCGGTGGAAGTTACTGATCATGATGTTACCGATGTAGTCATTCAACTGGGGCCGGGTGTCGAAGTGCAAGGGTCAGTGCGTTTGGATGGCGAATCAACCGCGAAGCTGGAAGAATTAGCGGTTGTACTCAGTCCGAAAGGCAGTGGGATCATGATGAGAATGAATGAAGGCCGCCTTACCGACAAGGGAGCTTTTGCCATTTCGCGCGTTACGCAGGAGGAATTTCAGATTCAGGTCCGTGGAATGCCGCCAGAGCATTATCTGAAGTCTGCCCGGCTTGGGGAAACCGAAGTTCTGGAAAACGGACTCGATCTGACGCAATTGAGCAGTGCCATCGGCATCGATATTGTGATTAGCCCGGGTGCCGCTAAATTCACGGGTACTGTAGTCTACGAGAAAGACAAACCCATTAGAGGAGCGACGATTATCCTTCGCCCTGCCAATGCAAAACCAGCAATGATCGGGACGCTCACCAAAACGGCGACAACTGATCAAAATGGCCAGTTTAAGATAGAAGGCGTCGTCCCTGGCGACTACCAGAGCCTGGCATTCGATGGGCTGGATATCCTGGAGGTTCAAGATCCAGATGTATTCAAAGAGTACGAAGCGAAGGCCATCAAAATCGAGCTCAAAGAAAAGGCGCAGGAAAGTAAACAGCTCAAGGCAATCCCCCGCAACGATTAGAAGGACAATCGCAGAGCGAATTGTATGATGCGAGGTGCCAGCGCCCCGGTGATTGTTCCGAAATTACTATTGGACCGGTTCGATGCCGGCGACCGAAAATTCGTTTTGTTCAGCAGGTTGAAACACTCGGCTTGAAATGACAGTTTCGACTTTTCGAGTGGCAGAGGAAAATCCTTCTGCACTCGGACGTCGGTCTGATAAGTTGCCGGCCCACCAGCGTCCCAGGCAACGATTAGAAGGACAATCGCAGAGCGAATTGTACGATGCGAGGTGCCAGCGCCCCGGTGATTGTTCCGAAATTACTATTGGACCGGTTCGATGCCGGCGACCGAAAATTCG
>JBBRJC010000423.1:0-4447 GCA_038220135.1 Bryobacterales bacterium
TTCACGACGATCTTCCGGCTTTGGACAATGACGACTTGCGGCGCGGACGGCCGACGAACCACAAAGTCTACGGTGATGCGATGGCGATTCTGGCTGGGGATTCTTTGCTTACCCTTGCCTTTGAAGTGTTGGGCAAATTGGATACTGATCCGAAGATTGCCATTCAGCTTGTGGCTGAATTGGCAACGGCATCAGGTACCGTGGGTGGCATGATCGGCGGGCAGGTTGAAGATATTCAGGGTGAAGGCCAGCCCCCGACGGCTGAATTACTTGACCGTATTCATCGCGCGAAAACCGGTGCTTTGCTCAAAGCCAGTGTGCGTATGGGCGCTATCTATGCAGGCGCGACACCTCAGCAATTGAAGGCACTCACGCAGTACGGTGAACACATCGGGCTTGCGTTTCAAATTGTGGATGATGTGCTGGATGTTGTCGAGTCGTCTGAAGCGCTTGGCAAGACTGCGGGCAAAGATGCCGCACAACAGAAGATCACTTTCCCAGCGGTATATGGGCTGGAGCGTTCTAAAGAGATGGCGGAACAACAACTGCTGCTGGCTCATTTGGCGCTTGCAGGTTTTAACCAAACTGCCGCCCCCTTGCGCGCCATCGCCGATCTGATTGTTCATCGCAAGGCATGAAGCTACGACTGGATCAGTTGTTGATGGATCGCGGCCTGGCACCATCCAGGGAACGAGCGCAACGTTTGATCATGGCCGGCATGGTTCTGGTTGATGGGCAAAAATCGGATAAGCCCGGCAATGCAACCAAGGACGATGCCAAGGTTGAATTGCTGGAAGCTTGCCCCTATGCAAGTCGCGGTGGCTACAAACTGGCTGGTGTTCTGGATGAATTCCACATTGACCCCGCTGGCCGTGTGTGTCTTGATGCAGGCTCTTCTACTGGCGGTTTTACCGATTGTTTATTGCAACGCGGTGCTGCGCGCGTCTATGCCTACGACGTTGGAACGGGCCTGCTTGATTGGAAACTGCGCAACGATCCGCGCGTTGTGGTGCGTGAAGGAACCAATGTTCGTTACCTCACTGCTGCAGATTTGCCTGAACAAGTAAGTTTGGTAGTTTGCGATGTGAGCTTCATTTCCGTTACCTTAATCGTTCCGGCTGTTGTGCAGGTTCTAACCGAAACTGGAGAGATGGCGATTTTGATTAAGCCTCAATTTGAAGCACCCCGCGAATGTGTTGGCAGAGGCGGCATTGTGCGCGACCCGGAAGTGCATCGCCAGGTGATTGAAAAAGTCACTCGTTTTGTCCGCAGTTATCAGTTTGAAACAGCGGTTATTCCAAGTCCTATACTAGGCGCTGAAGGCAATCAGGAGTTTCTGCTTTATGCACACCATTAATTCCGTTGCCATTATTTCGAAGCCTGGCGCACCGGCCGGCTACAAGATTGTTCCTGAACTGATTGAATGGCTCAATAGCCGTGGCATCTCGTCGCGCCTGGACGAACAAACAGCAAAGTATCTAAATTCCACGGAATGGTTTGATCGTGATGACCTCGCCGAAGGTACTGGACTGGTAATTGTTCTGGGGGGCGACGGCACGCTGCTTGCTGCAGCCCGTGCTGTGGGTGACCGTGGCATTCCAGTTCTTCCCGTAAACCTGGGCACGCTGGGTTTTCTGACAGCGCTCACTGTAGAAGAACTTTATCCAGAGCTGGAGAAGGCACTTCGCGGCGAACATCGCATGGGTCAACGAAGTATGCTCTCCTGCCAAATTGTTCGTGAAGATGCTGTAATTGCGAGCTATGAAGCGTTGAACGACGTGGTGCTTACCAAAGCATCTCTAGCGCGTATGATCGATCTGGAAGCCTACGTGGACACGCATTTCATTTGCCGTTACAAGGCTGATGGCCTGATTATTGCCACCCCTACCGGCTCCACCGCCTATTCGCTTTCTGCTGGCGGCCCCATTATTTTTCCGTCCGTTGCTGCCTTGGCACTTACGCCAATTTGCCCCCACATGTTAACGAATCGTCCCGTCATTGTTTCCGATTCCAGCGTGATTCAAGTTATTGCACGCGGCGAAGACGATTCCATTTGGTTGACCGTTGATGGCCAAGTCGGCCAGCCTCTGAAGCAGAGGGATCGGGTGATCTGTCAGCGATCGAACAAGACAATCAACCTGATTCGTCCGCCAGGAATGTTGTATTTTGATGTACTGCGTGCCAAGTTGCATTGGGGAGAACGATAGGAGAATTTTATGAAAAAGATTTCCATGACAACTTGGGTGCTGATCGCAACAGTGGTTGGCGTCGCACTCGGCGTGGCTGTTCCTGATTTCGCGAAGAGCCTGACGCCGATCAGCAACATCTTTTTGCGGCTGATAAAAAGCATCATTGCGCCATTGCTGTTCGGCACCTTGGTTTACGGCATTGCCGGCGCGGGTTCACCTGCAACTATGGGCCGTATTGGCGCCAAGGCGTTCGCTTACTTCATTCCCGCAACCACGGTGGCACTCATCATCGGTCTGCTGTTCGTAAATATTGTGCGGCCCGGTGATGGACTCACCATCGACAAATCGGCCAAGCTCGATCCTTCGCTTCAAACCACAAAAATCACAGTGGCCGGAATGTTGGAGCATACGTTTTCCTCCAGTATTATTGACTCCATGGCAAAGGGCGAAGTGCTGCAAATTGTAGTGTTCTCTGCAATGTTCGGCATCGCCTGTTCCGTGCTTGGCCACAAGGCGAAACCGGTTGTTGAGTTCTGCCATTCGCTATCTGAGGTTATGTTTCAATACACCGGCTACGTCATGCTGATCGCGCCCTTCGGCGTTGCCGCAGCCATGGCCGCGACCATCGGGAGCAAAGGGATAGGTGTGCTTTTAAGCCTGGGAAAACTAGTGCTGACGTTATATGCAGCCCTCTTTTTCTTCGTTATCGTAGTGCTTGGTCTTGTGGCATTTTTCATTCGCCTGCCGATTCGCCGTTTTTGGGAAGCAGTGAAGGAACCGTTCTTTCTCGCCTTCACCACCGCATCGAGCGAAGCCGCTCTGCCGATGGCACTGGAAAACATGGAAAAGTTCGGAGTGCCCAAGCACATCGTCAGTTTCGTGCTTCCTACCGGCTATAGTTTCAACCTTGATGGCAGCACCCTTTATCTGTCACTGGCCAGTGTTTTCGTTGCGCAAGCGGCTGGCGTGAATATGCCGCTGAGCACACAAATCATGATGATGCTGACGCTGATGCTTTCCAGCAAAGGCGTGGCGGCGGTGCCTCGCGCATCACTTGTGATTCTTGCCGGAACACTCACTTCGTTTGATCTACCGATTGAAGGAATCAGCCTTATCCTTGGTGTTGACGCGCTGATGGACATGGCCCGCACCTCAGTTAATCTGCTAGGCAATTGCCTGGCTTCAGCCGTTGTTGCCAAGTGGGAAGGCGTTGATTTGAACGCACCACAATTTGAGGAGGTTGCACAATGAGTGAACCCTGGTTAAGTGGCATGCACACGGGTGTTGATCCGTTATTGCGGCCCATTCTGTTTTCGCTGGAGCAATCGCAAGGCGATCTTCATCAGTGGACCGAAGGCCTCAGCGATGAAGCTACTTGGAGCAAGCCACACGGCCTTGCTGCTCTTGGTTTTCATTTGCGCCATATCACAGGAAGTGTGGATCGACTGTTCACCTACGCGCAAGATGCTACTTTGAACGACGAGCAGATGGCCTATTTGAAGTCGGAAATGGAACCCGGTGCAACTCTTGCGCAACTGCTTGCTGACGTGGACGCCATGTTCGCACACGTTGCCCAAGGCATTCGCGCAATCGATCCTTCGACGCTCGCTAGTGAACGTGGCGTGGGCCGCAAGAAGCTTCCCACCACAGTCATCGGCCTGCTGATTCATCTTGCCGAACACACGCAACGCCACGTAGGCGAAGCGATCATCACGGCCAAGCTACTGAAATAGCCGTGAACAAGTGGATCATCCTCGCGGTCTTTTGGGCCATCTATCTGCTCAATTATGCAGACCGCCAGGTGCTCTCAAGCGTCCTGCCGCTGATCAAGCAGGAATATCAACTTACTGATTCGCAGTTGGGCGCATTGAGCGGCGTCTTCTTTTGGGTGTTCGCGCCGCTGGTGCTCATTTCCGGCAACCTCAGCGATATGTATTCGCGGCGTACCATCATTGTCTGCGCTCTCGTCGTTTGGAGTGCTGCTACTGCTGGTTCCGGCCTCATCGCAGGTTTCGCGGGACTGCTGCTGATGCGCGGCCTAACCGCAATTGGCGAATCGTTCTACTACCCCGCCGCCAGTTCCATGCTCAGTGATATGTACGGTGCTGGAACCCGCTCAACCGCAATGAGCCTTCATCAATCGGCAGTGTACCTGGGGACGATGACAAGCGGCACGCTTGCCGCTTACGTTGGGCAAACCTATGGCTGGCGTTGGGCGTTTCTTGTATTTGGTGCGGTTGGAATTGCAATGGCCGCAG
>JBBRJC010000424.1:0-4439 GCA_038220135.1 Bryobacterales bacterium
CGGTGGTGATACGCCGGAAACCAAGAAAGTGCAAGGCGGAGTGTTGGGTGCCGACTATAAGCTTGAATGCGGGCGCTATCGGATTGCGCGGGTTTATGACGGCGAAAACTGGACTCCGGACTTAAAGGCCCCACTGACACAACCCGGTTTGAATGTTGTTGCAGGCGAATATCTGCTTTCGGTGAATGGGCGCGAATTGCGTGCCGCAGACAATATCTACAGCCTGTTTGAATCCACCGCCGGGAAGATTGTAACTCTGAAGGTTGGACCCAATCCAACAATGGAAGGCGCGCGAGATATCACAGTTGTGCCCATACCAGACGAAATGCGGCTGCGGCATTTGGCATGGGTGGAGGGCAACCGGCGCAAGGTGGATCAGCTAACGGGGGGATGAGCGATTTAATCACGGTGGGTCGCTACCGACCGACGTGGTTGAATACCTGCGCCGACCGCTGATGGGCACATTGATCCCGCGAGATGGTGCGCAAATGCTGCTTCCACAAGGTGCCATTTTCGGGACGAAAGTGATGATCACCAATGAATTTTCCGGATCAGGGGGCGACCTGCTGCCCTGGTTTTTCCGCCGCTTTACTGGCGGCAAATTGGTTGGGACACGCACGTGGGGCGGTGTGGTTGGCCTGTCGGGTATTCCAGAATTAATGGATGGCGGCGGCGTGACCGCGCCTCTGGCGCTGATCGCGAATACCAACGGCGCATATGAGGTGGAAAATCAAGGAGTGCCGCCAGATTTTGAAATACAGATGGATCCGAAGCTTGTTCGCCAAGGTGCGGATCCACAACTAGAAAAGGCTATCGCTGTAATCCTGGATGAACTGCAGAAGTCACCAATGCCGGAAGTGAAGCGGCCGCCCTATCCTAAGCTGTAAAGTTACTTGTCGTTGATTGTTGCGTAATATCCTCTACGCGCTTGTACTTTCAGATCTTTGTTCGCTGGCTTAATCTCAACTTTGCGATAAGCCCCGTCCCTATGGGGGTTGCTTGAAGTGTAGGACATCGTGTATTGGCTGCGCATCTCTTCCTGAATCTGATTGAAAATGGCATCCAGCGACAGCTTGCCGTCCACATGAAATACGCGTCCACCCGTTTCGTCGGACATTTTCTTGAGTGCTGAATCATTGGCATAGTAGCCGCGGTTCATCATTTGAAATCGACGGTCAACATAATAAATGCTGTAAATAACCACGTCCGATTTTTGCGACGCTTCCACCGCTCTTTCCATCTTCACGCGGGAGCCCTGATCCATACCATCGGTAATCAACACGATCACTTTGCGCCCAACTTCACCTTTCAATTTATCGGCAGCCGCCAGAAACACAGCGTCATACATAATAGTGCCTCGCGGTGTGGAACCGGCCCCGGGATGAATGCCGCCAACGTAAGTGTTCAGACGCAGCGCGTCCAACCCTGTGCGGAGCAAATTCACTGAGTTTGTGTAGTCCTGCAACAGCTCAGCTTCAGAGCCAAAGCTGATTAAAAACGCCATATCCTTTTGTCGTAATACTTTCTTGAAAAACATGGCTGAGGTGCGCCGTTCTTCATCGATCAACCCTTCCTGACTTCCGCTCACATCAACCAACAATCCGATTGTCAATGGCAGGTCATTTTCCCGGCCGAAATTTGAGAGCTTCTGCTGAACGCCGTTTTCAAAAACTGTGAAGTCTTCTTTATTAAGATTTGGAATCAGGCCACCGCGCTTATCACGGACGGAAAACAGGATATTAACAATATTGACGTCGATTTTAATAGTTAAAGTCTCGTCATTGGCAGGCGGCGGCGGGGCGGGCTTTTGAGCCCAGCCAGTAGCGGCCAGGGCAAGGATTGCGGCCAGTCGTTTCATTACAATACAAGATGTGCTTAACACGTTTGAGGTTCCATGAGAAAAGCTTTGCAACATTTGAAAACTGCCGATCCGGTGATGAAACGGATCATTGAAGCTGTTGGTCCCTACAGCATAACGTATCGTGAGCCGGAGTTTGAAACTCTTGTTCGCTCTATCGTTTACCAACAATTAAGCGGCAAGGCTGCGGGTACAATCTTCGCGCGTCTGCATGCCGCTGCGGCCAACAGGGCAGGGAAGATCACGCCCGCAGGTATTTTGAAATTGGGAGCAGAGGCGATGCGTCCCTTGGGTTTATCAACGCAAAAGGCGCGATATGTAATGGATCTGGCAGAAAAAACAGCAGCCAGGACCATTCACTTTTCCAAACTCACTGCCATGGAGGACGACGCCGTTGTCCAGCACCTGACCGAAGTGAAAGGTGTTGGTGTTTGGACGGTGCACATGTTTTTGATTTTTGCGTTGCAGCGCCCCGACGTTTTACCGACCGGTGATCTGGGCGTGCGAGCCGCCATCAAGCGGGCCTACGAATTGGAGCAGTTGCCCACGCCTGCTGAAATGGAGCGTATCGCCGAGCCGTGGCGGCCCTATGCCAGCGTTGCTAGTTGGTATCTGTGGCGAAGTCTGGATGGAGAAGCGGCGATGTAGTTCGTAGGGTGGGTTGATGCAGCATGCATCAACTCGATACGCATGACAGCATGCGGACAACTATTTCGCTTCCAGAATCATTACTTCCAAATGCAAAGCGTTGTGCCGAGGCCCGCAATGTAACTCTCAGCACCGTCATCGAGGATGCCTTACGTGTTCATCTGTCTGGAAAGCAAACCGCGAAGGTAAAATTCAAATTGCTTACAGTTCGCGGCAAACTAGTTAGTTAACCCGAATTTGGACCTTGATCGGACGAGTGCAATTTTGATCTCAGATGACGAGGCTGTTTACGCATGCAACTCCCAGACGTAAATATTCTGGTCTATGCTCATCGTGAGGAATCCCTGCACATAACCGGTATCAGAGCTGATACAACTGCCGCATGTGACCCTCATCAGACCCGGCCCCAACCATTGGCAAATATTTGAGCAACTTTGCCTGGAACATCAATTGAAAGGGAAACTGGTTCGAAACGCGTTCCATGCTGCTTTGGCTATTGAATCCGGGTGTGAATGGATTTCTGCCGACACCGATTCGCGCGATTCACTTCCTCCGCCTTGCGCTGGCGTCATCTGTAAGCCACCGTCATTCGGCGCCCAAAATTAATAAATGAAACACAGCTTCCAGTGGCCCCGCTGATTTATCCATCTTGAGGTAGAGCGCCGAAAAACGGGTATCCTTGAATCCCAATCCAGCCAATCCATAAGGGTAACAGCGGTCGCTTGAAGCCTTAGTAATCTGTTGGCCTTTCCACGCGCCTGGATCAGAAACGTAGGGATAAAGAAACTCAAACGCCTTGCGCAGTTTCGGCTCTGTCCACAAATCAGCATTCGAAGCAGCTGCCCGGGCTAGAATTGAAAACGCCTCCAGATTGAACACCCCATAGCTGAACGATTTCGTTCGCGCCATCTCTTTCGGGCAACTTCCATCGGCAGCAATCTGCCGCAACAAAACATCATGAAAATGTTTAATTGCAAATTGCTGCGTGGCAATGTCTCCAGTAAGCAGCGAGTAAGCCGCCACCTGCGCGGTCCACCAAGTTGCGTGGTTGTTACCGGAATCACGCTCCTCGCGGCCAATCTTTGAACCGGTCATCCAATCGGTAAACTTACCAAACCAGGCCATCACGTCGGCTCGCCCCTGCCACGGCCCGGACTGATCCAGAATGGCAATGCCCTGCGCCGCATGAAGCAGGCTTCGGGCTTCAATCAATCCAGTACCGCGTCCCATGTTCTTATTCGGAATCGCCTGAGCATGTTCAAAATGTGGATTCATCCGCGTGGCTGAGTCAAGGAACCACGCAGCCATCAGGGACTCAGCTTCTTGGCGTTCGCCCAACAAAGCATTCCAAAGCACAGCATGTGCCATGTGCCCCATCTCTTCGGCGTGCCCGTGGAATCGCTTCGGGTAAGTCTTGCCGTCGTGGCGCAGGTATGGCCAGATGGGTTGGCGGGATCCGGCCAAAAGTAGGGAGCTTCAGAGTAATAGTCGTGCAGGTCAATTGTGACGCGCTCTGGCCGGTGCGCCGTAATACTGAATCGTTGCCCGCGCGTGGGGTGTTCGAAGAGCGAGCTCGACTTGGGCAACTTCGCAAACTCAGCCGGAGTCAGCAGCAAAACGTTGGCCGAGGGTTTGGCCCATAGGGATAGTGGAAGGGCGATCGCCGTGCGACGCGTCAACATGTCTTCAATTCTTGCAGGGTTTCAGGTTGATCATCTGAACCATGATTTTGCGACGCGTTTGAAGGCTGTATTCTATGCCAGCAACTCTTTCACAACGCGGCCATGCACATCGGTCAGCCTGAAATGCCTACCCTGAAATTTGTAGGTAAGCTTAGTATGATCGATGCCCAGGCAATGCAGCATGGTCGCATGAAGATCATGAACGTGCACCGGATCTTTGACAATGTTGTAGCTATAATCGTCGGTCTCTC
>JBBRJC010000425.1:0-4438 GCA_038220135.1 Bryobacterales bacterium
TATCTGCCGCGGCCCGCACTAGTTCGACATAACGCGGTTTGCCAGTGCGCTGGGCCAAATCGGCAAAGATCAGGTGGCCGGAAAGATGGCTGGACGTAGCCTTTTCCATGCTGTTTTTCGCACCGGTAAAGTATGGGGCGACAATGTTTTCGACATCGGTTAGGGCACCCATTCTCAGCCGCGCGATCAGAGCCATGGCAGGAATATAGGCAGCTTCTTTCAACTCATGACCATAAGGTACGGCAAGTTGCGCGGCTACTTGCTCGCGAGAGCGGGAAAGGCGGCGGTTCATTTCAGCACGCGCTGGCGAAGTGGCAATTGCACCGGTTGGAACTTTCGTTGTTGAGGGAATGGTGCCAACTTCCGCAGCAGCTTCCTTCTGCAGAGCTTCTGCGAGATGCGCCGGATCGGCACCGATAATCACAACCAAGTCAGGTGCCTGCGTGCCGATGTAACGCCATAAATAATGCGATTCAGTTTGCCTTCGGTAAGCTTCGCCGGCGGGCGGGAAAGTGAGCGTAGCCTTTCCAGGATTTGCGAGTGGAATTGCAGAGTAGGAGACGGTCTTTGAGCCCACTAATTTCTTGAACTGTTGCTGCACTTCGGCTGCCGATTCCGCAGATCCGTCGAGGCCCCCTATGAGGAGGACGCGTTTGCGCGAACCAGCATCGGGCTCAGTAAAAGCATCAATGCGTTTGCCTGAACCAGTGAGACCGACGGCAGCAGTGAGTACAGCAACAGCTAGAAGCATAGTGACTCAGTTATTGATTGACACCAGATGCAAGGAAGCCACCATCGACAGCGATGCACTGGCCGGTGATGTAACTGGCTGCATCGGAGGCAAGCAAGAGCGCAGCACCAACTAATTCCGGAGCATTACCAAAGCGCTTCATCGGCGTGCGCAGCAGGAACTCACGCCCGCGATCAGTACCATCAAGCAGGGCAGAGTTAAGGTCGGTGCGGAACACGCCGGGTGCGATGGCGTTGACGTTGATGCCATCCTTCGCCCATTCGATACCGAGGCTCTTGGTGAGCGAGAGCACGGCCGATTTTGAAGCCGCGTAAGCAGCAACTTCGAACAGGCTGACGAAGGAACTGAGGGATGCAATGTTGATGATGCGACCATGTCCAGACTTGGCAAGAGGTTCGTGGAAGGCCTGGCAGGAAAAGAGCGTGCCTGTCAGATTGGTATCCATGATGGCGGACCACTCTTCTTCCGGTACGTCCAGGGTGGGGCGTCGAACGGTGCGTCCGGCGGCATTGAGCAGGATATCGACTCCGCCAAGTTCGGCGACGACTTTATCGCGAAGGGCAATGAGTTCATCCTTCTTGAGAGCGTCTGCGGTTTGGCGAACAGTGCGCCGACCGAGGGCTTCGATTTGAGTGGCAACATCGTCAATATTACTGGCGCGGCGGCCTGTAACAACGACGTCGGCGCCAGCTTCTGCAAAACCGAGAGCGATCGCACGGCCAAGGCCGGACGTGCCACCAACAACGACCGCGACGCGGCCAGATAGATCCATGAAGTTCTTAACGGGTGCCATATTTGGGTGAACGCTTATTATAGTGGATCGAGGATTTCTAGGAGCCAAGTGGTGGAATGCACTATCGCTGAACTTCCCGCAAACGCCGTTCCAAATATCGCCGTTCATTATCACTGGTTACCAACTCAAGAGCCCGCTTGTATGCCTGCCCGGCTGCTTCATACTCACCAGCACGACGAAGCAAATCTGCCTTCGCCGCATGCAGCAAATGGTAATTCTCCAGAGCGTCAGCAAGTCCGTCAATCAACGCCAAGGCTGGCTTTGGACCATGCACCATAGCCATGGCAACCGCGCGATTCAACGAGACAACTGGTGAGGGTTGAACGCGCTCCAACAGATCATACAATCGGAGAATCTGAGGCCAATCGGTGTCTTCCGCTCGCATTGCCTGGCAATGAACCGCAGCAATACAGGCCTGCACCGCATAAGCACTTAGATTGGAACGCAGGGCCTCAGCCGCTAGTGGCAGGGCCTCAACAATTTGAGCGTGCTTCCAGCGAGCGCGGTTCTGATCTTGCAGAATAATGATTTCACCGTCATCGTCAAGGCGGGCATCGCTCCGCGAATCGTGAAGTAACATCAGGGCCAACAATGCTTTCGCCTCTGAAGAAGGTTGCAGCGCCTGCACAAGCCGGGCAAGCCGAATCGCCTCAGCCGACAAACTGCTTCGAGTGGTGGAATAACCTTCATTGAAGATCAAATAAATTACCGTTAGAACTGCATCCAAACGGGCAGGTAATTCGCTGGCCGAAGGTATGGCGTATGGAATGCGCGCGTCACGAATTTTGCGCTTCGCTCGAACAAGGCGCTGGGCCATGGTGGCCGTTGGAACCAGAAATGCACGCGCTATTTCTTCCGTTTCAAGACCTCCCAAAGTCCGCAGCGTGAGGGCAACCTGGGCGTCAAGCGCAAGTGCCGGATGGCAGCAAGTGAAGATCAGTTGAAGACGATCATCGGGAATGTCGGTTTCATCATAATCCGGCTCTTCGAGAGTTTTACTTGAGACTGCGTAGAGGTTCATTTTTTCATTGAACCTGGTGCGGTTTCGGATCAGATCGATTGCCTTGTGCCGGGCGGTCTGAATGATCCAGGCACGCGCAAATTCAGGAACGCCTGAGACGCGCCACTGGTTTACAGCGGCAGTAAAAGCTTCCTGTGCGGATTCCTCCGCCACCTCAAAATCACCCACCAGCCGGATCAACGCAGCCACAATTCGGCCCCAATCGGAACGGTAAAGTTCCGCGACAACCTGGTCGGAATTTGGGGGCATGCACCGATGATAATTAATTTACAGGTGGGGTGTCGATTTGGACTCTACTCGTACGATTCAAATATGGAGAGTGGCGATGAAATATATGCTTTTGGTTTATCTTGAAGAACATGCACTGGGAGAGGAGGAACGCGAGGCATGCTACTCGGAATCAATCGGAGTGACGCAAGCGTTGAACGAAAGTGGCCATTTCCTGGCTGCTGCCCCGCTCTATCCGACGGCAACTGCGACCAGCGTGCAAATGCGTGATGGCAAACGTCTTGTGACCGATGGTCCATTTGCGGAAACGCGCGAACAGTTGGGTGGATATTTCCTGGTTGAAGCTAAAGATTTGGACGAGGCAATCGGAATCGCAGAGCGCATCCCGGGTGCACGTTTTGGCACAATCGAAATCCGGTCGATTGTAGAACTTGCGGGTATGCCGAAGTCTCAAAAATAATTTACAGGAAAGTGTCGATTTCCCGATTCGCCATTCGACATACTGACTAACGGAGGAATTTCATCGTGGCAAGCAATAGTGGAGTACGAGTGCTGGTTGGCACTCGTAAGGGCGCCTTTATTTTGACGTCCGACGCAAAAAGAGAAAAGTGGGAGGTAAGTGGCCCACATTTTGCCGGGTGGGAAATGTACCACCTCAAAGGATCGCCTGTTGATCAGAACCGGATTTATGCGTCGCAAAGTAGCGGCTGGTATGGTCAAATGATCCAACGGTCAAACTACGGCGGTAAAACTTGGGAGGCAATGGATAACAAGTTTATTTACGACGGAGTTCCTGGCACGCACCAACATCATGATGGCAAACTGCACCCTTGGGAATTTAAGCGGGTTTGGCATCTGGAACCATCGCTCACTGACCCGGACACGGTGTATGCAGGTATTGAGGATGCGGCGTTGTTTCGCACCACGGACGGAGGCAAAAGTTGGAATGAGCTTTCGGGATTACGGAAACACGGATCAGGCCCCAATTGGCAACCCGGCGCAGGCGGAATGTGTTTGCATACAATCCTGCTGGACCCGGTGAATCCGAAGCGTATTTTTATCGCTATATCAGCAGCAGGTGCGTTCCGCACTGACGACGGCGGAGAAAGCTGGAAGCCGATCAACAAGGGGCTACATTCCCAACATATTCCCGACCCGCTTGCAGAAGTTGGCCACTGCGTGCATCGCATCGCCATGCATCCTTCACGGCCAGAAGTGCTGTTCATGCAAAAGCATTGGGACGTGATGCGCAGCAACGATGGTGGCGAATCGTGGCATGAGATTAGCGGCAATTTGCCCACGGATTTCGGCTTCGTAATCGATGTTCACGCGCATCAACCAGAGACGATTTACGTAGTTCCGATTAAGAGCGATTCTGAACATTTTCCGCCCGAAGGCAAGTTGCGCGTTTATCGGAGCAAGACTGGCGGCAATGAATGGGAAGCACTGACCAATGGGCTGCCACAAAGCGATTGCTATGTGAATGTTCTGCGCGATGCTATGGCGGTTGATTCAATCGAGGATTGTGGCATTTACTTCGGCACCACGGGCGGACAGGTGTACGCCTCGGCAAATGGCGGCGATAACTGGAATGCGATTGTGCGAGATCTGCCTGCGGTGCTGTCTGTTGAAGTGCAGACACTGT
>JBBRJC010000426.1:0-4430 GCA_038220135.1 Bryobacterales bacterium
CACCCTGAACTGCTGGATTGGCTGGCCACGGAATTCATTGATCGCAAGTGGAGTTTCAAGCAGATGCACCGCTTGCTGATGACGTCGGAGGCGTACCAGATGTCCTCCGAATTTGCCGCACCGCAAAATGTAGCCACCGACGCCGGCAATCGCTATTTATGGCGTTTTCGCCAACAACGGCTTGAGGCCGAAGCAGTGCGCGATGTGGTGCTTAATGTCTCTGGATCGTTGAATCCGGAAATGTATGGCCAAGCTATTTTCCCGAAAATTCCTGACGAGATCTTAGGCAGCATGACCAAAGGAATCTGGAATCAGCGCGACGGCGAAGAAGGCCCCGACGTATGGCGTCGCAGCGTATACGTTTATCGGAAACGTGGGTTGGTGTTGCCGTTCTTTGAAGTGTTCGATCTGCCCGATCAAAACATTTCCTGCACGCAGCGTAATAGTTCAACCGTGCCCACACAAGCGCTGATGCTGATGAATGACGAGTTTATTCTAAGCCATTCAAAGAAGCTGGCAGCGCGCGTGAAAGCCGCCGTACAGACGAAGGAGGCGCAGGTGCGTCTGGCGTATGAACTGGCATTGTCGCGGCAGCCAACTGATGAAGAACGTAACGTGGCGTTGGTATTTTTGGAAACTCAACCGCTTGAAGCTTTCACCCATGTGCTGATGAATCTTAATGAATTTGTTTATCTGCGGTAGGGCCGCCACCGTAGTTTTGTCTTTCGTTCACATCGAAGCGCAGGCACTAAAGGCTCAGTCATGTTGTTGAACGAAAAAGTGGGACCGTCACTAGTTTGGTTCAGTAAAACGCTGCCTCATCGAAGGCGCAATATAGCGGGTGCATACCCCTTCGAAAAATCTGGGGGATATCGACCTGCGGCATGTTCGAATTGTGCATGCTCAGGGATAACTCATGTACCATGAGCAACTTACCAGTACACACTCAGAAACTAGGGTCAGATCGGCTCTGACCCTAGTTTAGTTCCGGTCACAATAAATTGAACATCGAGGAACAATCGGTTCGGCAGAGGTGTCCTTAGCACAGATGCACCTACTTCTTATGACGGCAGCTTTGCTCTGCATGTCCCAAATTCAGGCACAGCCGGCGCCTGGTCAGCGGTTTGAAGTGGCAACGCTGAAAGTATCTCCGCCGCCCGAGGGTGACCGCATCGACATCAACCTTGGTACTTTTCGCAATGGCCGGTTGACGCTTACCAACGTCACGTTGAATGACCTGATCAAGTTCGCCTATGAACTGGCGGCGGACGCACAACTGGTTGGACCCGAATGGAATCGCTCGGTACGCTTCGACGTTGTTGCCCTTGCCGTTCCCGGCACACCTCCAGATCAATTGCATCTCATGACTCGGGAACTGTTGGCCGATCGCCTGCATTTGGTGCTACGCCGCGAGCAAAAGGTGCTGCGGCATTTGGCATTGGTCGTCGGAAAGGGTGGTGCCAAACTACAACCCGCCACAGCAGATCCTCCGCCCAACAAGGGGCCACAAATACGAGGCCGAATCGCGCACAATCAGATGCCCATGAGTTTGCTTGCCTCATTCCTTTCCCGATTCGAACGGCAAACTATTGTCGATCTAACCGGTATATCGGGCTTGTTTGAAGTGAAGCTGGATTGGGCTCCAGACGCCAATCTGCCCGCTGAGGATACTTCCGCGCCACCGCCTGAAAGGCCGGGCTTATTTGCGGCAGTTCAACAACAGTTGGGGCTCAAGCTGGAGGCTCGTAGAGGACCGCTGGAGGTGTTGATTGTGGAGCAGGCTTCTAAGGTGCCAGATGGTAATTAGAAGGCGGCATGCAACCGGGCCGCGCTCGGCACGATTGCGGCTACGCACTTCGAATATCGAATTTTACGCGACAAATTAGCTAGCGCAAAGGCCGCTTCGGCGCGGCGCAATGCCATAAGAAACACGGCAAATGCATCCGCCGAAGTGAGTCCGTTTTGCGCTTGTTTCTCAGAAGATCAATTCCCGTGTCGGATGCTCATGTCGTTATGTGCATTTTCCGAATTGCGCGACCTCGCATGAATGGTACCGCCTGTGATACCATTTGATTGTGTCAAACGCGGCGAAACTAATCGCTAAAATGCAGCGGCATTTGCACGATTGGCGGATTGAGGATTTGAAGGTGATCGCGCGCAGCTTGGATATCGATCATGATCAGCATGGAACAAGCCACGTCATTTTCAGGCACGCCACAGCAGGACGCCTCTCCGTCCCTGCGAATCGGCCCATCAAACCAGTGTATGTTCGTCTGTTTGTAAACTTCGTCAGCATCGTAGGTGATATTCATGAAGATTGACAAAGCCCTCATTCACTCTTACCCGTTCACGATTCGTCCACTCTCGGAAGCGGAAGGCGGGGGATTCGCTATTGAATATCCCGATTTGCCCGGGTGCATCTCCGATGGGGAGACGCAGGAAGAAGCCTTGAAGCAAGGCGCAGACGCAGTCAAGGCTTACCTTATGAATTGCGTTAAGCACGGGGATGCGGTTCCAAGTCCAACTGCGGCAAGTGGGCAATGGCGGCAGCGCGTGCCCCGCAGTCTTCACTCGCGGCTGGTCGCCAAAGCACGTCAGGAAGGCGTAAGCTTGAACACTCTCGTCACCGCGATGATTGCAGAAGGGCTGGGCCAGCGCCGGGCTTCATAGATAGCGGAATTGGCGCCATTTCTAAAAGTACCAGCGAAGCTTAGCTCCAAACATGCGCGGTGCCACAATTCGCGTCCCCACAAAGGCCGATTGAAAATTGAATAACGCCGTTTGGTTGGCGATATTAGTAATTTGCACAGATGCATCCCAACGTTTGCGGTCGTTTCGCACGAAATCATAACCAAACGCCACATCAGTAATGGTCCGTGGATTTACACGCGGCGGATTACTAGTTAGATTTACGTAAGGCAGAAGTTGCGCATAATCGGGGTCCGTAGGATTCGTCGCATTCGCCACCAGGCCGCTGTCATAGCGCATGGAAAGGTTCGTCCAATATCGCTTCCGGAAACTGTAGTTCAGCACGCCATGCACCGACAATGTCTGATCGTGATCAATGACGAAGGGACGGTTGCCCACATCGGTAACAATGGTTGAGCCGAAGAACAATCCGCCCGTAAACGGCGGCGTAACGATAGCGTGATAATGCGTCAAACTCAGGGAGCCGGACACTCCATGAATAGGAAGTGCAACCACACGAAGTTCAGCACCGTTCACTCGCGCCCTGGCAAGGGAAATTGGGAAGATTACCCCAGTGTTGAAGAAGTTGTCGTTATCCTGCATATCCTTCGATTCCTTGTGATAGTAGGAAGCGTTGAGGCTCCATTTCGCGCTGACCGGTTGCTGCAGGCCAACTTCATAAACATCCTGCCGTTCTGGACGGATTGCCGTTGCGTTCTGTGAACTGGACAACAGCAAATTTTCATTCGGTGGTGTCTGGTAGTTGCGATTGTAGCTGGCGCGGAAGATGGTGCCCGTTTCACGCAGATTGTACGCAATGCCCAGGCGCGGCTGCAGTTGCGTTCCATGGGAAAGAAAGCGGTAGTTGTCGTACCGCGCGCCCAGTGTAAGGTGGAATCGCATCCACTGGATCTTGTCCTCGAAAAATGCCGAATCCATTGCTCCAGTCGCTTTGCTTGAAAAGAACAATCTTCGCCCGGCCAGAGGCACAACAAACGATGGACTGGTAACGCTGAAGAAGAAGTTTTCGGAAACAGGAAAGCGCTGCAAGTCAACGCCTGCGCGGATTGTGTGTGCCCCCTGTTGACGGCTGTAACGAGTGGCGACGGTGGTGGTAGTCAAATGCCGCGCCTGCGATGCCGATACCGGTGTGTCGCCCGGGCTAGGAAGTAGCCGCGTGATAGAGGTGCGATAGCTGGCTGAAATGTCCAGTGTTGAGCGTGGATCCAGCGTGTAGAGCCAGCCGAGTGACGACGAAAAATCATCCATACTTTGGCGTTGCTGCTGGCCTGCATCGTGTTGCGACTGCAGATTGGCCAATTGGAAACTGCTGCGTCCACTCATCAGGCTGAACCGAAGCTGACTGTTTTGCGCCGGATGCCAATCAAAGCGGGCAAAGCCGCGTTCGCTGTTGCCTCCATTATGTAAGTTGTTGAGCGAAACTTGATCCAGAAAGCGGTTGCTCTTCATCGTGTTCAAGCTCACGAAGTAACCTACCTTGCCTGTGCCGCCAGATGCTTGGGTAACTTGCGAAAGAGTATCAAATTCGCTCCAGCCAAGTGCAGTCGAGCCGCGAAATTTCTGACCACTACCGATCCCGGATCGAGTAATAATCGAAGCGACGCCACTTACCTTACTGCCATATTCGGCTGGAACGTTGCCGGTGAACAACTCCACCGATTGGGCAATGGATGGGTCAACGGCGTTCGCAAATGCACCTGTCAGTTGATCCGATACCGGCA
>JBBRJC010000427.1:0-4416 GCA_038220135.1 Bryobacterales bacterium
GGCCGCCAGGGCCGCCGGGATCCCGCTGCCTTATCCCGGATTCACGGGCAGCGTGTCACAATCGTTGAAACCCTTCCCGCAATATGGTGATGTTGCAACCAGCGGCGGGCAACCCTCTTCGGCCGGGGAACGGACTGGGGATTCTTCTTACCACGCGATGATCGCCAAGCTGGACAAACGGTATTCCTCCGGGGTGACGATATTGTTCAGTTACGTGTTTTCCAAGTTGTTCTCTAATGCCGATAGCGCAGTAACAGTGGGCCGGGACAATTTGGATCAATACAACCGGAAATTGCAGAAGGCGTTGAGTTGGGATGATCAGACCCATGTGGTGAGGCAGGCTTTCAGCTATGAGTTGCCGGTGGGCAAAGGCAAGAGCTGGAATCTCAACGGAGCGGCTAACAAAGCGCTTGGCGGTTGGAGTTTGTCGGGATTCCTGGAATACGCCTCGGGCACGCCATTGACGGTAGGACCGGGCTTTAGCGCCATTCCTGGTGGTGCCGGCAACCGCGTGTTCATCAATTCCTATGAAGGATGGCGCGCCCCAGTGTCGGGCGCCAAGTTCGATCCATTTAAGGATGTGTGGTGGGATACCAGCAAGTTTCAAGTGGGGCCTGACGGGAAGAAGCTGACACAGGCTCAACTGAATTCAGCGATTGGGAACGCGACAAAGAACAACCCGAAGCAACGTTCCCCTTGGAATCTGAACGAGAACCTTTCCTTGGCCAAGAATCTGAACATTACCGAGAAGATCAAATTCACCTTCCGTGTGGAAGCTTTCAACATCTTCAATCGAGTTCGCATGGGCGGTCCGGATTCGACGGTGACTTCGGCCAACTTCGGCATAATCAGAAGTCAAGGAAATGAACCGCGAAAGATGCAATTTGCTGCGAAGTTCGTTTTCTAGGAACGAGTTCCAAGCGGGACTTTTTGAGCAGATTGGTGGCAATTAGCTTGAAGCTGGAAGATTGGCCAGTTCGAACTGGCGGGCCTCTGATAAATTTGAAGATCTCTGCGTTGTGAAGCCTCGTTGCCGCTGCGAGGATTGCTATGGCCCCCGTCCAGACGTTCATACTTGTTCTGGGTCTTGCCTTGGGATTGGCAGGCTCCAATTCAAGCCACTCGTGTCACGAAGATTGACCCGATCATCGCCGTGCGCTATGAATGATCGCTGTCCGCTGGCATAGCAAAGGCGAGCGTGCAACAAAGCATGCTCATCGTCATGAAGTAATAATTTGGAGCTGCTTGTTTTGCCAAAGCGAAGAACAGCAAAAACAAATTGGTAGTGGCAGCAGCCAATCCTGCAGGCGTACTGGGTGCCTTGCGAAGCCCAATCCAAGCACCCAACGGCAAAAACAAGAATGGAAGCCACACTGGTAACGCGGGAAAACCTTTGAGATAGAAATATCCGTAAAAGCCCAGCAAATCAGTTCGAATCCCTGCACCCCAAATCAGCGCCGTGGTGGACAGGATAAACGCATGCGGATTCCAAAGGTAAAAGGGTAAGTTCACCACACAACAAACCGCTAATGCCTTCAACGTAAAGTTGAAAATTCGTTTCCAATCCCAACCAACCAGTAGCGGAACAAATACCAGCGCAATGGCAAGATGCTGTTTCGATGATACAAACAGTCCAAACAGATACGGAACAGCCACGGGAAAGCGGAACCATGCAAACAGCGACAATGAGAAAAACAGCATGGTCACAGGTTCGGTCCACGCAAACTCGATCACCTTCAAAGACACCGGATTAACCATCACCAAAATCCCGGCTATCAGACTCATCCAAGTGGGCCTGCCAAAAACGATTAAACAGGCAGAAATAGCGATTGCGAACAGGTGCGAATAGCGTACGTCTCCAGCAACGATATACCCCGGCAGACCGGCAATCGCAACCAATGGCGGATAAGCAAAACCATAAGTGGTCATTCCATCTTTGATAAGTGCGTCGACTATAAAAGGCGAACCCAGCGGATAGATATTTTCAATGGTCGCTTTATAAGGATTCGCTAAATGGACCAGGGCACCGGCGGCAGCCTGTTGTGTATTCAAAACATCGATGCGAGGGTCCGGATGGGCACGAATCGTAGAAAAGCCAGCAACCAGGAAACCAGCTACAATCAGCGGGAAAATATAGATCTGGCAGTAGCTTAAAGTTAGGCCGCGATGCGCCAGATAGACGAATGCAAGCACCACCGCCAGATGCCATAAAACGATGGGCGAAGAAGTGAATGGAGCGAGTTGATATGCCTCAAATGCACCCAGAGTTGCCGTCAACAAAAACGGCATCGCTTTACGGGCAAGGGCTTCCGTTTCGACCCGTACCGGAGTGAACAGCCCCATTAAAAGAAAGCCTATCGCGGCGGCGTGCCAACCCAGCAATCCAGCAAAGGCGCCGGCGCTAAAGGCACCCAACATGCAGCCCATTGACAAAATTGACAATCCACAATAGAAGCACAAAGCCCACATGAAAAACGACCCTCCGGCCTGATTACTGGAATTTACTAAAGGCGAGTCTATAACGACTCTTGTTTACTCTCTGGCCAATTATCGAGGCTTTCGTGGTGAACTGTCTCATCAATGTTGGCACAGTTGGTTCGCAAATCAAAGCGTGAAATTGTCCTAAACTTTGAGGAAAGTTGCGTAGCATTTTAAGCGGTTTCGCCCAGTCTGAAATAGAAAAGCGTAAAACTGCCGGCACCTGTTATTTGAGCATGTGAAGCAAATTTGAGTTGCTTTCCGTTTACTTCAATGATCGATTCCTCTTTCTTTCCCCTAATGTAGATGATTCCGGGACATGCTGGCGTTGGCCCAACTTCTGATATGAAGAGCGTAGTAGTGCAGTGCGCCCTTCATCCAAGACGCGAAATCCATTGCCGTCTAGCCGATAGACCTTGTACAGCGGTGAAGACGTAGTGCCTCGAAGGCGGGAAAACGTGGTGAAGTGAATCACTGACCCATCGTCTGTATCGGTTGATACGTTTTGGATTTGCGCTTGCACAGAAGATAGCAACGCGACCGCAAACAAGAGGATGTTTTTCATAATTGTTGACGTTGGAGCATAGCCATTCCAGAATTGCAAAACGCTTTCTCGTTGCTAGTTGAATATTATCACTTAATTTATCTTTAATGCGATGCGCTTGGCGTGTTGGATCAAGGTGGCCTGCGTGGTGGAGGCTAGAATAAACGAACAGCAATATTGGCAGTAGTGTTAAGATTCGAGCCATAGGGCACGTAATCCAATGAGCAACTTACCGAAACTTCGGTGCGCGTAACAACTCGCGGCATCTGGAGCGTAAGTTGGTAAATCCCCACAAGACCTGGCGCAAGACCCGAATACAGCACTTTGAATCCTGACCGTTCCCAGTCGCAAGTCTTTGTAGTGATTGCAACCGGATTCGCGGGAGCCGTCACCCCCGTTTCCACAAAAGGCTGCACCGGACCTAAGCCCGAATAGTAAAGATGGATCACCTCTAATTCGCGCGCCGCGTCGGCCTTTGTCACATAACCGCGCCAATCACCGTGAATGGCAAAAATCTTTTCCCCAGATGCAAGCCGGCCCAATTCCATTGGGTATGGTGCCACTTCCAGCCGTCCCGCAAAAGGGATTACGGCCTCCCATTGCGGATCGCCAGAGCGGATGATCACTTCCTCATAGTTGGGATAGCGCAGCATCGAATCGAAGACTGGAAGGCTCCATGGCGTTTGGTAATAGAAATATCCGTTGCCCTCACCAGTCGGCTTTACAGCATAGCCCGCCACCTTCACTTCGGTTTTGTCGATGGAGGGATAGGACAAGTTTTGGCCCCTCACTTGGTAGGTGGATCCGGGAACTTGTGGAGCCTGAATATAGGCCTGATACGTTGTATTCATGAGGGGGATGTCCACTTTAGGCATATGGTCTATGAATTGAGCCCGGTTGCCATTATTTAAGTCGATGGAGATTAGGCTGCAATCGAGAGTGGAGACTATCACTTGGCTACCGATACGGCTGATAGTGGCCTCGGCCACTCCTGCAGGCTCATCGGTGATCTGGCGGGAAGTGGGACCACTCAGATCGCGCAGAAATGCTTGAGGCACGCCTTTCACGGGCGACAGGAACAACATTTTCTTTGAGTCAGCGGTCAGCACAGGCCGGGAGCCTACCGGTTCGAGCAGGATGTCAGCGCCATTGGAGTTGCGGCGATGAATCTCGTTGCGTGTCTCATAAAGAAAGAATGTGGCGTTGTTGGCAAGTTCTACCCAAGGAACAGTAATATCATTCAGCGGCCCGAAGTTTGTACGCTTCCCCGATGGCTCAATCAAGGTCAAATCTTTAGATTTCTCGCATAGGGCTATGATCGAACCTGCGTCATTAATCCAACGACCGCCGACATGATAAGAGGCGAAAGAAGCGGGAGCGGTACAGCCCAAAAC
>JBBRJC010000428.1:0-4405 GCA_038220135.1 Bryobacterales bacterium
GGTTCTGGCGGTGGTGTGGGTGGTGGCGCTTACCGCGTAGGTGGTGGCGTATCGGCCCCGGCACTTATTTCTAAAATCGAACCTGAATATTCAGAAGAAGCCCGCAAGGCAAAATTCCAGGGAGCTGTAATTCTCTCAATCGTAGTGGATGAACGCGGAGTTGCCCGCGACATTCGCGTAGTTCGCGCTTTAGGGCTTGGGCTCGATGAAAAGGCAATTGAAGCGGTACAGAAATGGCGATTCCGTCCCGGTGTTAAGGATGGCCGTCCCGTACCGGTAACGGCACAAGTGGAAGTCAATTTCCGCCTCCTGTAAATCGAAAGCCATTGTGGCGCGGACACTCGTGTCTGCTGCAATTCTTGCCGACTCTTCGCCCAGGCGTTCGCCAAGAGATCGGGGGCGGGGACGTTAACTAACAAATGCCCCCCCATTCCAGCCTTTCTGAAAAACCCAGTCACCACACCTCAAAATATTGCTAATCCCATCATTCCATTCATCCGCCCTTCCTGGAAACACTCCAATCAGCCCTCAAAATTAGGTGCCCTATGCCAAGCTGAACTTAGGCACCATGGCTTCAACCACACCCACCCTCGCCCAGATCCTCGAAACAGCCCATCGCCACGCCCACTATTTCCTCACACCAGCCTCCCAACCCTGCGCCACCCTACCCACCGGCCAAGTCGTCCCCCTCCATTCCTTCGATTTCCATCTCTGGCTCTCCGCTGCCCTCCACCAGCAAGGCCACATCTTCGCCTACCCCTCACTAATCGGCAAGGCCATGCGCAGGCTAGACCGGCACGCACACGCCACGCTCCACTTCCGCCCCATCCACCTCCGCTCGGCCCAAACCAAACCCAACCACTACACTCTCGATCTGCCCAACCAAAGCATCGAAATCAATGGCAAGCATTGGCGTGTCGGCGAAAACAGCACCCTCAACTTCCGCCGCCCCTTCACCAACCTACCCTTGCCCCAACCACGTATCACCAGCGCCAAGCTCGATTGGTATCTCGAACAATCTTTCAACATCTCCGATTCCGATGCCCAGGCTCTGAAAAATTGGCTCATCCTCGCCCTGCTGCCAACCAGCACACCGCCGCCGTTCCTGATCATCCGCGGCAAAGCACGCAATGAAGCCGTCACAATCATCCGCAATCTCTTGGACCCCGCAAGAAATCCGATTCTCGCCGTCCCCTTCACCCCTCAAGGATTGGGCGACTTGGCCATACGAAACCGCATACTGGCGTTCAGCATCTTTGGCCAACTCAGTAAAGGAAGAGTAGAAATTCTGAAAAGGCTTCGCACCGGAACGCCGGTGCCACTATGGGAAAGAAGCAAGTTTGGAGGAAAAATTGAGGCAACAATTCAGCGGCCAATCATCATCGCATCGGAAGAGGACGTGGCGTTCAACGCCGACAAGCTGATTCTGGAAATCAACGAAACAGCAGATACTTTTCCCGATGAATTTCTAGGAGCACTTCTAACCGCCGCCGTCCTGGCAATCCGCGAATTCACCAGACCGCCGGCATATGAAGGCGCCCCACCACCCAAAGTATTTCAAGCCCCACAATCACAAGGCCTTCAGGTTCCAGCACCCTATACATAGCCAGTCAGGGTAAGCTCGGCCCACAAAATCGAGTCACCAAGCTGCCCCGAGTCGCGTAGGTCTTTGAAAATCGAATATTGAAAAACACCATCGTTGCGCCAACTCGCGCCTGCGTCGGCAATTCCCGACGCTCTTTTTCCAGAACCAGGGTAGGTCTCCACAACCTACCCGGTTATCTGGCTATTCACCAAACGTCAAACGAACACCAGTTGTAAACAATAGGTCATTGTTCTTATTCCCGCGCACGGGATTCGACAAATAGCGGTCGCTTAAAGTGACCTGCCAGTTGAACCACTTGTTAATCTTCGTCACAACTGTGGTATCGAAATTCAACCGGTATTGCCCTGTTTCGCTAATGTTCGGGTAATACACCAGCTTCTGGGTCACCAGCATTCGGCCATTCAGCTTCTTTGACAATTCTTCGCCCATCAGCAATTCACCCGACGTCCGTTCCAAACCAGTCGAAAAGAATTCCTTGTTCATCGCGCCACCACCAAATACATTGAAGAAGTTGGCATCTTTTTTGTAAACCGAATAGCCCACACCGCCGCCACCAACAAAGCGCAAATCCAGCTTCTGGAACTCATCAAATTCCAAATCCGTGAATCCGAAAACAAAGCTCTTCTTCGATATGTTGGCGTCATACCTTATGCCGCCACGCACTGCATTTGCAGCAGAAAACGATTTGCCAGAAGTAGTCGCCTTCGTATTAATTGCCGTGAAATAGGTGGCGATCTTATCACGCGTAGTAATCCGCGCCGCATTCATCCCAAAATTAACAGTGGAAGTCTCAGCATTGCCCCGCGTAGTCGCGATGCCTGCGTCAAAGAAACCTTTCCAAAGATCACGCAACATCGGATTGCGCAACCGGCCAAGCGACGCTTCATAGGCATCCTGCTCTTTGCCCGAACGAATATCGGTGATCGCCGCAATTGATGTAGACACCGTACCGGCATCTTTTGTCGAAACCTGAACCGCGTCGTCATTCATCTCAACCTTGCCCACAACGGTCTGACCATCTTTCAACAACAGGTGGACAACTTCGCTGGTCGCAACACCTTTCACCATCGCCCAATCGATCGAAATCTCGCCAGCATACTCTGTTTTTAAAACCAGCTTCTTCCCGTCAGACTTAACCACAGTCCCGGAAAGTATGTCGCCATTATTAAGCTTCACCTGGTCGGCCAAAAGTGACCCGGCCACCAATAAACCACCAAACACAGCTATAGCCAATCGCCTGATATTTTTCATTTATGAATTGAACTCCTGAAATTGAATACGGGGAAATAATCGTCGAGACCGCAAACGGCCATCCCTCTATTATAGATGCTGGGGAATAGCCGTTTCACGATTGAAATATAAGTTAAAAGCTAGGTGAGTTTGGAAATCCCGCGAGCCCTATTTACAGCCTTCACAACCAAAAAGATCACAAAAGCAATCAATAGAAAATTGAGAACTGTCGCAAGAAAATTTCCATAGTTAAGCGTCGGTGCTCCCAACTTTTTCGCTTCCTCCACGGTCTTTACACCCTTACCGGAAAGATCGATAAACAGGGATGCAAGATCGTGGCCGCCCATCGCTAAACCAACCACCGGCATCAACACATCGTCCACTAACGAAGCTGTAATCTTGGCAAACGACCCGCCAATAATCACGCCCACTGCCAGATCCATCACGCTGCCTTGATTAATAAACGTCTTAAATTCGTCAACCATTCCCATTGTTTCGTCTCCTCTATCCTCGTTGTCCAAACTTGTTTACACTAGGGGGTGTTCGCAATTGTATCCCAACTTTTCTATTTCCGACAGGGGGAATATCAAAATGAATTTTACACGCCTACAGCACTTGTTGATTTTCTGAACGCTGTCCAGTACATTAATGTGGGGTTGTAATCACCATGGGTACACAAGAACGAAGAAGCCGCGAAAAACAGGAACTGCGCCAGCGAATCCAGGAGGCAGCCACCGAACTTTTTGTCATGGACGGCTACCAGAACGTATCCATCCGTAAGATTGCTGATCGCATCGAATACGCGCCTTCCACCATCTACCTCTACTTCAAAGACAAGGAAGAACTCGTTCAAAGCATCTGCAACGACATGTTTGCTGAACTCAGTGAGATCCTTATTGCCATTCGTCAATTGGATTTGGCACCCAATCAGAAAATGGCAAAGTGCCTGCGCGCCTATATAGAATTCGGCCTTGCACACCCTAATCACTACGTTGTCACTTTCTGTACGCCTGAGTTGCAATACCAACACCAGCAGCCAAACGTGGATCATGATCAAATCATGAGCGCCGGTCTGCAGTGTTTCGACCTGCTTCGGCAAGGTTTGCAGGAAGCACTCAATGCCGATGCAATCAGGCCAATCAATGTCGACCTGACCAGCCAAACGGTGTGGGCCCAAATCCATGGACTAACCAGCTTGTTGGTTTCCATGCAAAAATTCCCCTGGCAGGATCGCGAATTGCTCATCACGGACATGGTCGATAGCATTCTTCGGTCACTGGCCAAAAACTAACTCCACATAAAAGTTCAAAAAACTGCAAACAGAAACAAAGACAGATTGAAAATGCAGATGTGGAGGCAGCAAGCACTCGCGCCCGCGCCGCCAAAGCAGCGGCAGAAAATCACAGTACGTTACCGAGCCGCGCGCGCCAGCAAGCGCTGAAACGAAATACACATCAGCTGACTTCGGAACAGCGGCAGAAAATCACAGTACGTTACCGAGCCGCGCGCGTCAGCAAGCGCTGAAACGAAATACACATCAGCTGACTTCGGAACAGCGGCAGAAAATCA
>JBBRJC010000429.1:0-4389 GCA_038220135.1 Bryobacterales bacterium
GTAGGAGGTGGGAATAGTGCAGTCGAAGCCGCCCTTACTCTGGCTGAACAAAATATGGTTGTCCTCAGCTATCGAGGAGCAGAATTCGCACGCCTGTTTGCCGACAATCGCCGGAAACTCGAAGAAGCCAATCGGAACGGACGGATCAAAGTATTACTCAGTTCCAATGTCAAGCGCATCGATTCCCAGACTTTTGAGATTGAGCAAAATGGCCGATTGCAAACCCTGCCTTGGGATCATGCGTTTGTCCTGATTGGCGCCGAATTGCCGGTCCAGTTTCTTCGTTCACTTGGCGTTACACTCGAGAACGATTGGACGGGCAATCCACTAATCGCACTAGCTCTAACTGTCCTTACTTTTTTCGGCCTCTGGCTTTTCGGCGGGAAGACCAATCTCAAAATATTCGATGGGCTAGGCTCTATCGGTGCTGCCCTTTCCCTGGCTTCAATAGGAATCTTGATCTGGAAATCCAAAGCTGGTAACCGTTATGCGACCCTCGGCCTTTCTTTTTTGATCTGCTACACCATATATGGCATCAAGTCTGGGGACAACAATGAATTCTGGCCGTACCATGGCTGGGGACACAAAGTATTTTCCTTCTTCAACAGGCCCTGGTCATTTTGGTATACGGTACTTTACTCCTCGCTCATGACCATCTTTGGTGCCCAAGCCATCAAACGCTGGGGCATTGACAAGCATGATAAATTCCAGATATGGCGATACGTTTCCCTCATCAGTTTTCAATGGATCTTCTTCTTCCTCATTCCTGAATTCTTGTTCCAATATTCGGTGAAGTACCAATGGGTTGGTGAGGCGCTCGCCAAGGATCCGCAGTTCGCCAACAATGCCTGGCGCTCCTACGGCATCATCTACGCTTGGCCCCTGTTTTTCTATACGTTCTTCGGTGCACCTCACAAAATTTGGATAATCTGGGGCGCCTTTCTTAGCTTTGTAATTATCCCCTTGCTGGTACTTTTCCACGGTAAGCGCTACTGCTCCTGGATTTGCGGATGTGGCGGACTTGCGGAAACGTTTGGCGACCGCTGGCGTCACCTCGCGCCAAAAGGAAATTCCAGCGTTAATTGGGAAAAAATGAACATCGTCATCCTGATTTTTGCATCAGTAGTCACAGTGCTTGTCTTGCTCCAGGACGCCATCACCCTATTCCGTGAACCCGCGAGATTGGGCTTGGAGGGTTACCATTTGATTGCCGATGTATGGTTGGTTGGCATTGTCCCCGTCACGCTCTATCCGTTCTTTGGTGGTAAGGTCTGGTGCCGCTATTGGTGTCCACTAGCGAAGATGATGCAGATTTTCAGTTCCCTGTTTACTCGTTTCAAAGCCAGCAGATTCGCCATTCAATCCAATGATAAATGCATCAGCTGTGGCGAATGTACCCGCAATTGCCAGGTCGGTATCGATGTCATGAACTTCGCTACCAAACAACAACAGATTACAAATTTCAATACTTCTTGCATCGGTTGCGGCATTTGCGTCACTGTTTGTCCCATGGATGTCCTTAGCTTTGCAACGCGTGCCGAAATGCCTAGCAAACTTGTTCAAATTACGGTCCAATAAAATTATGAGCAAACTTATACTTGCCGCCGTCCTCATGCTACCCCTGCATGCTGAAATGTTCGATCTGCAATTTGAAAGGCTCGCCACCGCGCTCGCCGGTCTGTCTACCCCGGATCGCTCAGTCGTTGATGATGCAGTCGCCCTTATCCGAAAAGGGGAAAATAATCTCGCCCTAGCCAAACTCTCCGCCTTGAATAAGCAAAGCCCCAAAAATTCTTCCCTTCGAATTCTTACGGCCTATACTTTGCTCCGTGCCGGCGACACCGTCGGCGCGCTTGATAACGCGAAGCAGGCCGAAGCGTCCCCTGACGGCGAAGCCTATAAATGCTGGTTTCTCGCCAAAGTAGCTTTCTTAACCGGAGACACTCCCACTTGCAAAAGAGAGATAATTCACGCAAAGACCCACATGAAAAATGACTCTGCAATCATGGCTGACCTCAAATCTATGGAAAAAGGTTTGGCCAAAAAGTAATATGTTTGCCATGGACCAAACTAAAACACAAGGCTCTGAGATCGCTAAACCTGAAGATCAGCCAGAAGGTGTGATCATTTCCCCCGATACTCTTCGTGGAAATCGGGTACCACAAGGCCAATCACGAACAATGAAGTGGCCAATCCTCGACGCCTTCGGTGCTCCTTCAATCGAAAAAGCGAACTGGAATATGACCGTCTCCGGTCTTGTTAACACACCAGTTTCTTTCAGCTGGGATGAATTCCTCAATCTGCCAAGAGTGAAGGTATTCAGCGACTTCCACTGCGTCACGCGCTGGTCCCGGCTTGGCAATACCTGGGAGGGTGTCAGCACCAAGGCACTCGTCGAGCTTGCTGGAGGCATTAAGCCCGAAGCGCGCTTTGTCGTTGCCCACGGTTTCGATCAAGGCTGGACAACAAACATGCCACTTGATGAATTTCTTGCCGACGACGCTCTAATCGCCTTTCTCCACGACAACGAAGAAATTTCCCTGGAACATGGCGGTCCAGCCCGGCTGATCGTTCCAAGGCTCTATGCCTGGAAGTCCGCAAAGTGGATTTCAGGCATAGAATTCATCGAAAAGGATCGCGCCGGCTTTTGGGAGCGAAATGGGTACCATATGAATGGCGATCCCTGGAAAGAACAGCGCTACAACTACTGATTCCTTGCATGCCAGCGCTGCCAAGCCCAAGTAAACTCGCCCCGGCCAACAACAACATACTGGTGGAAGGTTCCGGTAACGGAGCGGCGGCTCCGCCTCGAGACGTTTTTGGGTTTTTTCATCCGCCGGAAAAACAAACCCAAAAGTTAGTAAAGCCAGTCGACTTTGCCGGTGTCGAGATCGTAATACGCACCCACAATTCGAAGTTGGCCCGATTCAACCATCTGATTCAAAATCGGTTGTGACCGGCGCAGGTTCTTCACCACATCTTCAATATTGGTATGTACCGCGTTATCAACCAGGTCGCCTGCCATGCTTCGCGCCCGATTTACAGAAGGTTGAATTTGTTTGACCAGATCCGTAATATGCCCACCAGGGTCGCCAGTTCCAGCCGCTGCTTGAATCGCACCACACCGCTTGTGACCCATCACCACAACCAACGGTACATTCAAATGCTCAGCCGCGTATTCAATACTGGCCAACTCAGCGCTTTCTGCAATATTCCCTGCCACACGAATCACGAACAAATCCCCCAAGCCCTTGTCAAAAACAACCTCAGGAGGAACACGCGAATCTGCGCAGCTTAAAATGATCGCATGCGGCTTTTGTCCCTTCGCCACTTCCGTTAATCGGTTGTGATTCATGTGTTCATGCTTGTAGTGCCCCTTCACATGATTTGTGTTTCCCTTGCGCAATTCTTCCAGTGCTTTCTCCGCTGAAACAATCGGAGGCTCAACATGTTTCGGCGCATGCGGCGCTACGGAGTGAGAATCAATTGCAACTGGCGTCGTACGAACCGGAGTCAAAAGCGCATCGTGCCCCGACGAAGGCGGTGGCATTGCTTGCGCCATCAACTGCACCGGGACTGCTCCTTGCGCTGCCATGAAACTCGCCGCCGGAACCAATACATAAGATCCACTCGGATACGCTCCACTCTGCATCGCTACCGGCACCGTGCTTGGTGCAACATGTTCATCGCCATTCACGTTGATCGAACTATGGGTTCGAATCACTGGCTTTGGCTTTGCCGTCGCACGCACCACAGGTCGCACCGCCGCTTTCACCACCGGTTTTGGTGGCGCAACATGTTCTACAGGCTTAGGCGTCGGGCTTGGCTTTGCCGCCGCAACCGGAGCTGCAGGTTTCGCTTCTCCATGTTTAGCCTCAGCCGGCTTAGCTGCTGCTGCGGGCTTTGCCTCTGCTCCATGTGCCGCCGGTTTCGCTGCAGCAGGCTTCGCCTCTGCACCATGGGCTGCCGGCTTAGAATCCGAAGCCATGCAAATTCCGCTAATCGCGATGGCCAGTAATAATCTACGCATCTTGTTCGTTCCTCCAAGTGATCTTTGATTCCATATCGGATTCACTTTCGGCATCTTGAACCTAAAAATGGATAAAATATGCGCAATGGTATTTTTGTGCCGTCTCGTCGCCATTTCAATCCTATCGTTTCAGGCGGCAGCCATCATCTACGCCCGTTTCGTCCCATCCCGCTATTTCTGCTGGGCTCCTTTCGACACCCAAACCGACTATCAAATTGAGGCCCGCATAAACGGTCAGCTTCTCACTCCAACCGAAGTACGCACACGTTACCGCCGGCCACAAAAAGGCACCGACAATCGCAGCGTCCAACACGTTATCGACATCATCCAACAAGTGGAACAGCGCTACCACCCTACCG
>JBBRJC010000430.1:0-4373 GCA_038220135.1 Bryobacterales bacterium
CAACACGCGTCGCTATCAGCTTTAGCAGGGCTTTGTCGTATTCACTGAAGGCCCCTAACTTGGTGGATTGAATGTCGATCACACCAACCAATTTGTTGCGGGCCATCATGGGCACGGCCAGTTCGGATCGCACTGCGTCCATCGCATTGAGGTAATGCTGGTCTTCGGTAACGTCGGGGACAAGAATCGCCTGACGGTCTGCTGCGGCCATCCCGGTAATGCCTTCGCCTAGGGGAACGATGAGGTTTTTTACGATCTCTTCCCGGTGGCCTATGGCGTAGCGAATGCTTAGTGCTTTGCGGCGTTCACTGTACAAAAGAATGGCGAAGAGCTGGTATGGAACCACCTTCTTGATGATGTCCGCAACATTCTCAAGCAAGCGATCAAGGTCAAGCGTTTCCGAAGTGACGGCGGAAACTTCAAGCAGAAAATCGAGCATCTCGGCTCGCTCTTTAAAGCGAACCGAAGCCTTTTTTGGTGGTGCCATTTAGTAGCCGTCCTGCTTGGATGTACTGGCAGGGCTGTTGCCTGCAGCGGCTTCCATTATTTTGACCGAGGCGCTGGCACCGATGCGGCTGGCACCGGCTGCGGCCATGGTCTTCACATCTTCAAGCGTACGGATTCCGCCGGAGGCTTTTACGCCCATTCCGGGGCCGACAATGCTTCGCATCAGCGCGATGTCGGCTGCGGTAGCCCCGCTTTTGGAAAAACCGGTGGATGTCTTTACGAAATCGGCGCCGGCTAATTTGGCAATGGTACAGGCCATTGCTTTTTGTTTGTCGTCTAACAAAGCAGTTTCCAGAATTACTTTTAGAATCGCACCGCCGCGATGGGCGGCTTGGGCAACAGAGCGGATATCGCGCTCTACATATTCGTAGTCGCCTGATTTCAGCGCGCCCACATTTAGCACCATATCTACTTCTTCCGCACCGGCGAGCACTGCGCCATCTGTTTCGGCAACCTTAATTTCCGTGGCATTTGCGCCCAGCGGGAAGCCGATCACCGTACAGACTTTTACGGGCGAACCGCGCAGTAACTTCGCCACAAGCGGCACCCAATAGGGGTTGATGCAAACACTGGCGAAGCTGTACTTTTTCGCTTCCGTGCAAACCTTGGTTACTTCGTCGGCAGTGGCTTCGGGCTTGAGCAATGTGTGATCAATCAGCGAAGCAATTTCCGGCGCGATTCGAGTGAGCTTTTCGCTGGCAGAGATGCGGTCAGCCCCGCAACTGATGATCTTGCGAGTTTTTGCCTCGCAAGTTTGGGCACAGCGCTGCGTGCAGCCCGGGCACACGGTATCTGCAAGCCCTAAACCCTCTGCTCCGGTTAGCGTTTTTCTGGTCAGCTTGGCCAGGATTTCTTCGCCGATTTGCGCTACTAGCTGATCGAGTTCAGCTTCGGTCATTGCCCTCTCACTTCAAATGCTTCCGTTCGATTGCCGTTATTTTATCTACTCTGGCGGTGTGACGGCCACCGGCGAATGGGGTTGTCACCCACATCCGCAATATCTCTTCGCACTGCGTTTCCGTCAGCAACTTACCGCCCAACGTCAGCATGTTGGCGTTGTTGTGTTCCTTCGCGTTTCGGGCTGAAGCACGATCCCAACAAAGTGAGGCACGCACGCCGGGCACTTTGTTAGCGGCCATTGAAGAGCCGATGCCTGCGCCGTCTATCATCACGCCGTACTTTGCCAGGCCTTGGGCAACGTGGTCTGCCACCTTTTCGGCGAGGTCTGGATAGTCGGCCGATTTTTCTTCGTACACTCCAACATCCCGCACGCTGTAGCCCAATTCTTCTATGATCGGCTTGAGCCGTTCCTTCACAACATAGCCACCGTGGTCGCTGCCGATAGCGATCGTTAAATCGGGCGGAGCGACTCCGTGCAGTTCATGTTCGGGAACTTCCAGGATAGCAATCTTCCGATCTTGAGCCAAATCACGTGCCGAAGGCGTTACAATCGTGCCAATGGCGACGCGCAAGGTTCCGCTTTCTGGAATATCGATGGTGGTTAGGACGCGTCGCATAGATCCGATTTAATTGGAAACTCGTAAGGACTATTGTAATGAAAGTCAGGCTTGCTCTGCCGGTTTCGCTGGCTGTTTGTGTTGGACTTGGCGCTCATCCGATGGGTAATTTTAGCGTTAGCCATTTTACTGGGATCACCGTTGAGTCCAGTAAAGTCAGGCTTGATTACGTGCTCGATATTGCGGAAATTCCTGCGGGGGAACTATTTCGCAAGTGGGGCGTGGA
The DNA here is from genome assembly GCA_038220135.1 of Bryobacterales bacterium. Classification (GTDB taxonomy): domain Bacteria; phylum Acidobacteriota; class Terriglobia; order Bryobacterales; family Bryobacteraceae; genus JANXSF01. The sequence continues at coordinate 2,251 of JBBRJC010000430.1, forward strand.
TGGCACCAGTACGCGGCCGCTGCTTCAACAAAAGGCCGAAAGTGAAATGCGCGGTTGGGGTGACGGCTTGCAGTTGAGCCAGGCAGGCAAGCGTTTGGCGCTTGTCTATGAGAACAGCGAACTGGTGATGAATGATGGTGCAGGCGGTCTGCCGGTAATGCGTATCACCGGGCATTTTTCCGCTGCAGCAGTCGCCGGTCGTTTGGATTTTGTGGATACCAATTATGCTGATCGCGCCGGTTGGAAAGAGATTGTTGTACGGGGCGGAGACGGCGTGATGCTGGTGAAAGCGAGTCAAAATAATATTTCGATCAGCCAGCAATTGATGGCTTACCCCACTGATCCAGCTTTTGCGCAACAACCGCAGGATGTAAAGGCTTTTGCTGAATGGCAAATTGCTGCGCCTTCGTCCGCAATAACGCCCGCTGAAGTGACGCCGATTGACCAACCAAAAGGCTCAAGCGTGCAGCGCGGGAACGGCGAAGTTACCCGGGGCGATTATTTGTCCAAGCTACTGGGCGAAAAGGATTTGTCTTGGAGCATGATTTGGACTGGGCTTGCAGTGGCGTTTGCATTTGGCGGGCTTCATGCGCTGGAGCCGGGACATGGAAAAACTGTGGTTGCGGCTTATTTGGTGGGAACGCGAGGCACGGTTAAACATGCCCTTTTCCTTGGGTTTATGGTGACGTTCACGCATACGGTGAGTGTGTTTTTGCTGGGCGCGGGGACACTGTTTTTGTCCTCGTATATCGTGCCTGGGAAAATTATTCCGGTATTGTCAATTATTTCCGGTTTGTCGATTGTTGTAATTGGCGGATATTTGCTAATTCAACGCATGAATGAATTGAAGTATAACAATGGGTCCGATTTCGGACAGGAACACAGTCATGATGATGACGATCAGCATCATCACAATCATGGCCACAGTCACGGTGCGGGCGGACACTCGCATGTCATTGAGGGAGAGATTACCCTTGGCTCGCTGATTGGGCTGGCCGTTACTGGCGGCATGGTGCCTTGTCCGTCGGCGTTGGTGTTGCTACTGGGCGCGGTTTCAGTGGGCCGGATCGCCTTTGGGCTGGCGCTGTTGACCTCGTTTAGTTTAGGTTTGGCGGGAGTGCTGATGGCGATTGGGCTGGCGGTGCTTTTTGCCAAGAATCTGTTGCCTGAAGGGACAGTAAATAAGCAGAATGCGTTTTTCCGCTATGTGCCGGTGCTTTCTGCGTTGTTGATCTTTTGCGTCGGGCTGCTGATGACCGGCGTGGCGGCGGGGTTGATTAAACCGATCGCGGGCATTGGGTAGCGCGTGCTCTAGATCGCCGCCATTCAAAAACGACGGCGATCCGCTCAATCCCTACCTACACTCCGGCCGGCTGCTTTGCATCGCGCTTCTTCCATCGATAGGCTGCCACGGAATTCTTCCAGAAATATTTCTCGGCCACCTTCGGCCCCTTCGCCATGAAATACTCTTTGGCAATCTTCAGCACCGCTGGATATTCCAACCAGTTATCACTATTTGGCCAATCGCTTCCATAAACCACGCGATCCTCACCGAACACTCCAAAAATGTGGTCCAGCCGATCCTTATAAAAAGCCACATCCGTCGGAATCTTGCCGTTCACTGTGCGCAGGATGGAAGACACCTTCACATACACCTGCTTTCGCGCAGCAAATTTCTTCAGATTGCTTTCATATGCCTTCAGCTTTGCCGCATCCGCCGGTGGTTCCAACTTCGGCAAATGATCGATCACCAGACGCAGCTCCGGTACCTTATCCGTCAGGCGCAACAAATCCTCAATTAGATTCGTGTCAGGGTTGGCCGTATCCATAGTCAAACCAGCGGCAGCGAGCGCCTTGATGTCGTCAATCACTTCCTTTCGGCCAACGCCTGCACGGAAATCGCGATCCCACAGGTTGCCATAGCGAATGCCAAGGAACAGCGGATTCTTGCGGTACTTGTCGAAGTGCTTGCGGAAATCTTTGGAGCCCGGCTCAATGTTTCCGATGGTCCCCAGAATTAAATTATCTTTAGCAATCAGGTCCAACACCCACTGGTTATCTTCAACCAATGGACTGCATTCAACCTCAATTGCACCCACGATACCCAGTGGCGGGGCGATCTT
>JBBRJC010000431.1:0-4372 GCA_038220135.1 Bryobacterales bacterium
CGACCAGGAATGGAACGGCATTATCCGCCACGGAGCGAAACTGCTCTACGCTTATGCCGAAGCCACCGTGCCGAAGATCACCGTGATCACGCGCAAGGCTTACGGCGGCGCCTATTGCGTGATGGGGTCGAAGCACTTGCGTACGGACATCAACCTTGCCTGGCCCACTGCGGAAATCGCTGTGATGGGAGCTGAAGGCGCAGTAAATGTTCTCTTTCGCCGCGACGATGCCGACCAACGCAAGCAGCGTATTGAAGAATACAAAGACCGTTTCGCCAGCCCGTTTATCGCCGCAGAGCGCGGCTTTATTGACGATGTGATTGAGCCTCATCAGACGCGCCCCAAAGTGATTCGCGCGTTGAAGATGCTGGCCAACAAAACCGACACCATGCCCCGCAAAAAGCACGGCAACATTCCGTTATAAAAGGATTTCTATGCGTCACCTGTTTGCCACGTTCGCGATTGCCGCTTTCACGTTAAGCGGCGCTGACAATTGGCCTCAATACCGTGGGCCTGGTTCCAACGGATTTATTGAGGATCCGCGCTTGCCGGAAAAATGGAGCGAGACAGAAAACGTCAAATGGAAAACGCCAATCCCCGGTACCGGTTGGTCGTCACCCATTGTTTGGGGCGGCAAAATCTTCCTTACCTCAGTCATCTCTGCCGACCCGAAAGAAGCACCCAAGAAGGGTCTTTATTTCGGTGGCAATCGCGAAACTCCACCAGCTGACGAGCACCGCTGGATGGTCACCGCAGTTGATTTCAAAACCGGCAAAGTTCTCTGGGAAAAGGAAGTACACAAAGGTGTGCCGCCCTCATCACGCCACCTGAAAAACAGCTACGCCAGCGAAACACCCACCACCGACGGCAAGCTTGTTTACGCCTATTTCGGCAACGTCGGCCTCTATGCTTTTGACTTTAACGGTAAGCTGGCGTGGAAGCGCGAAATGCCCGCTCACCGCACACGCTACGGCTGGGGCACAGCCGCTTCACCCATCCTTCACAAAGGCCGCCTTTACATTGTGGATGACAATGACGACGCCTCCACCCTACTCGCGCTAGACCCCGCTAACGGCAAAACGATCTGGGAAACCAAGCGCCCCGATGAGATGAGCAACTGGTCCACCCCCTTCATTTGGGAAAGCGGCACACGCACGGAAATCGTAACCACAGGCACGGGCAAAGTGCGCAGCTACGACCTCGACGGCAAGCTGCTTTGGGAGTTCAAAGGCATGTCGACAATCGTCATCCCCACGCCATTCACACGTTTCGGCTTGCTCTATTTAACCAGTGGTTATGTCGGCGATCAGAATCGACCCGTCTATGTTGTGAAGCCCGGCGCCAAGGGCGACATCACTGACAAGAAGGAATTTCTGGCGTGGTACAAGCCGCAGGCTGGCCCTTACAATACCTCGCCCATCGTTTACGGCGACATCTACTACACCCTTCTCGACCGCGGCTTTTTCACAGCACACGACGCGAAAACAGGCGATGAAGTTTATCCGCGTCAGCGCATAGATCCAGCGGCCGGCGCATTCACCAGCTCTCCCTGGGCGTACAAAGGAAAGATTTTCGCACTCAGCGAAGATGGCGATACGTTCGTGTTTCAAGCCGGCAAAGAGTACAAGCTGCTCGGCAAAAATACGCTGGACGATATGTGCATGGCCACGCCGGCTTTCTATGACGGTAGCCTGATTATTCGTACGGCAACCAAACTTTACCGGATCGGACAATAATATCCGGTCCTATTTCAGGGTCGCGTTGATCAAGGCTGCAAGCCTCGGACCGGCCTTCCTTGTACACTGTTACAGCGAACTTTTTCGCAATCATTCGGCGGGCGCAGATGCTGTGACTGACCGGACAACAACCCGGCGCGGGCGCATTGTCTCCAGCAGCCGCGCGGTTGCTTCGGAAATGTCCTGGACGGCCCCGTTGAAAGCGGCCAGATCGGCTTGTGCAGGCTTACGCGTCCCGCTTACTTTGCGGACAAATTGCAACGCTGCGGCGCTAATCTCCTCAGGTGTGGCGGGTTGCGTTGGTTGTCGAAGAACTTTGATGCTGCGGCACATACTCTCCATGTTAATTCTTTCATGAGGGGCTTTCCGCAGTTAGGTTATTCAGAGTATTCTGTTAACTCAACGAGGCCCCCAATGTTTGAAGAAAATGATCAGGATCCAGTACACGAACTAGTCCATCTTTATGTCGACGGCGCATTTCCACGGCGCGAACTCATCGCACGGGTAACGAAGATGCTTGGCAGTGGCGCCGCCGCCGTAGCATTGGGTGGCTACTCTGAATTGCTTGCCCAAACGCCGCAAGCATGCCCCGCCGGTATTCAGGTTCCTCTTAATGCACCAGATATCATTGCCAAAGACGTGGAATTCAAGGGGCAGGATTCGAAAATCTTTGCCCACTTCGCCTACCCGCGCAATTTTACGGGCAAACTGCCGGGCGTGATTGTCATTCACGAGAATCGTGGATTGACCGACCATATCAAGGATGTTTGCCGCCGTGTAGCGCGTGCCGGGTTTGTCGCAGTCGCGCCAGATTTACTTTCGCGCCAGGGAGGTATTCAAAGTTTCCCCGAGGCCACTCAACAATCGGCAGCATATAACAGAACAACACTTGGCGAGCGCCGGGCCGACTTGATCAGCGCGCTGGACTATTTGAAGTTCACTCCGTTTTGTCAGTTCGACCGAATTGGAGCGGTGGGCTTTTGTGCAGGTGGGGGCAATGCATGGGACTTGGCTGTGTATTTGGATGAGTTGGCAGGGGTGGTGGTTTTTTATGGGGCACCGGCTCCGCCAATCGCGGATATTGTGAAAATTCAGCCGCCGCTGCTTCTCAATTATGGGGAGCGCGACCGTGCTTTAACAACAGGTATGGCACCTGTGATGGTTGAATTGTTGGCCCGGCAAAAAGTGTTCAGCTTTAATGTCTATGAAGGTGCGGCGCATGCGTTCCACAACGATACCGGTGCCGCTTACAACGCCGAAGCTGCATGCGAGGCCTGGGCAAAAACTATCACGTTCTTCAACAAATGGCTGAAGAAGCCGTAGGCGTTCAAGTCGGTTATCTTCGAACCATGGCGCGTCGCTGTTGCCGGTGACGCGCCCCAGGCACTGCGCACAATATCCCTCCATCGCTTTCAACTTTCCGACCACTCTCAAGTCCTGATATCATTCCTACTCGCACTACTATGCTAAATCGCCGACAGTTTCTCACTCTCGCAGGTGCTGCCGCCCTGCCCGCTGCTGCGCAGTCCAGAAAGACTAATGTCCTATTCATCGCCACAGACGATTTGTCGACCGCGTTGGGTTGCTACGGTCATCCTGTGGTGAAAACCCCGAATCTTGACCGCTTGGCCCGCCGAGGCGTGCACTTCACTCATGCATACACGCAGTTCTCCTTGTGTAGCCCCTCGCGCTCTTCCTTAATGACCGGGCTTGGGCCAGACACCACAAAGATTTACGAACTGCAAACCCACTTCCGATCAATCATTCCAGACGTGGTCACGCTGTCCCAATGCTTTCAGAAAAACGGCTATTACACTGCACGCGTCGGCAAGATTTATCACTACGGTAATCCCGGTCAAATCGGTACCGATGGACTGGATGATGCACCATCGTGGATGCATAAAATCAATCCGCGCGGTGTCGATAAAGACGAAGAGCCCAAGCTGACTAACTACACGCCTGGCCGTGGTATCGGTTCCGCCTTGTGCTTTTACGCTTCACCAGAACCTGATGAAAAGCACACCGATGGGATGGTTGCCAGCGAAGCCATCAAGCTGATGGAACAGAATAAGGACAAGCCGTTCTTCATCGCAGCCGGTCTCTACAAACCTCATTGCCCTTACATTTCCCCAAAGAAGTATTTTGACCTCTACGATCCAGCCAAACTGACTCCTGTTCCGGTGGCCGATGGCGAACTCGATGTTGCACCGCCCTGGGCCTACTTCACCTATCCAGCCAATTGGGGTTTGACAGACCAGCAACAACGCAACACACTGCAGGCTTACTATGCCGCAATCAGCTTTGCAGATGCCAATGTCGGACGGCTGATGGATGCCGTAGACCGCCTGGGCTTGGCTGAAAACACCATCATCATGTTCTGGTCAGACCATGGTTAAGCTGTGGGGGAACATGGCCAGTGGATGAAGCAAACCGCTTTTGAAGCAGCCACCCGCATTCCGTTAATCATTGCTGGCCCTGGCGTGAAGTCGAAAAATAAGGCGAGCAAACGAACAGTAGAGATGCTCGATTTCTACCCAACGCTTACCGATCTGTGTGGGCTGAAAAATGTACCCGCCAATCTTCACGGCAAAAGTTTGCGGCCATTGCTAGATAACCCCGATGCCAAATGGGACCGT
>JBBRJC010000432.1:0-4362 GCA_038220135.1 Bryobacterales bacterium
CAGACCAATTGCGGGCCAAAACTTAAAATAAATCGCCTACGCGGATTTCCCGTTCCGGTGCCGCACTGGTTGCGACTAACTCCTGTTCGGCATAGGCTGTAACTGATTTGTACTCGCCCTGATCTGGATCGTGATGAACGATGACGCGCCGCCCCTCCACATCGATCACCCAATATTCGACGATTCGAGAGCGGGCATAGAGCCTGGCTTTAGTTGTTAAATCGAACGTTAATAGAGAACTGGAAACTTCCACCACCAAACGCAGATCCGATGGAATAGCGCGGGTCGAAAACTCGCGGAAGGATCGACGCAGAACAACCATGTCGGGCTCCGGTTCGCTGGTTGGGCTATCTTCTGGCCACAAATCAATGGAGGGTTCCTGCACAACGAACGTCTCCCCGAAAATGCTGCGCAACCAAGCCCCCAGCAATAAAACGGTTAGCATGTGGGGATGGTTCTTGCCCATTTTTTGAATCAGTTCCCCTTCTATCAACTCATAACGGTCAGAGTCAATGAGACCCGTCTGTTCCAAGACTACGCATTCGTCGCGCGTCCATCGTTTGTGGGGCGGGACGATGATTGGGCCGAGAATTTCCAGTGTAGCCGACATTACTTTAATTATGGTTTATTCAGTGATCGCAATCCATAGCCCTTTGGGGCTGTTGACGGGCGGGCCATACGAGTCAAGGCGCCACACAGGCAAAATTCACATCTTCATCAATGCTACCCGTGCCCTTATACTTTGCCACTTGCGGATAGGGGCAGACGGGCCGCGTGCGCGTTGTTTTGCCGCCCTCAACGTGTGAGCCGATCAGTTGCTCCGGCACGGTTCCCTTCTCTACCCAATTCACCACAGCCGTCAGCCAATCTACAGAGCTGCAGCCCGGGCCACCGTTGCAATGGAACATACCAGGCACCATGAACAGGCGGTAGAAATCTCGCGTAGCAGCCTCTCCCATGCGCTTGCTTACTGTCTCGTAGTATTCAATGCCGGGGAACGGATTTACTTGCTGGTCGGCCCAACCGGAATATTGCACGATTTTGCCACCACGCTTCTTGAGCGGGGCCAGGTCGGGATTGCGCGGGTTCAACTCGGCTGCGGCCTTCAGCGTACGCGGTGGATCGGTGTCGAAATTGAACATCTTGTAGCTCCAGCTTGGCCCCGGTGGCGGATCCAAAATCGCGAGCTTCATCTGGCTTTCTGAACGCGGCAACACTGTCTTGATTGGGCCAACCAGATTGTCGGCCCAGACGGATTCGCTACCCACAGGTTCGCCGGGGAAAAGCTGTTTGCCTTTGGAATCGCGCGGCCCACCGTAGATTTTGCCTAGAGCTTCAATTTGCGCGGTAGTGAAACAATCTGCGGCATCGGGGCCAGCGCATTTCGGCAGGTCGCGAGCCGGCTTGAAATCACAGCGGCGCGGGTCGTCAATAATGCCATCTTTGAGACCGTCGGTTGCGTCGCATTTTTCATAAACCAGCTTGCCGAGCAGCGGCAGTTTTTCCGGAACGATGGCTCCGTCGCCTGCTTGAGATTGACCAACCCACATGCGTCGCGTAACGTTGCCGGTAAGGTAAAGGCCGGGAGCACCGATCACGAGGCCATCGAAATCTTCGGGGTAGCGTTGAGCCTCCTGCATGCCCTGGCGGCCGCCGGTGGAACAGCCGACCCAGTAGGAATAGCGCGGCGCACTGCCGTAATAGGCCTTGATGACTTGCTTTGCGAGCACGGCGGTTTCGTGAACAGAGAGATAGGCGAAGTCGTGCAGCTTGCGTTTGCCATTGGGATTTTCGGGCGTCACATAGGCGAAGGTGGCAAGCGGTTCTTTGGCTGCGTCGTGGCCGGTATCAGTTGATGCGGCGGCGAAACCTTTGCGGACGGCGGTATCCATTGCGCCGAGGCTTATCACGCCGGCAGTGCCGCCGTTGCCGACCATTTGAAACCGGTCGTTCCATTCGGTGGGCAGTTTGATGGCGAATTGGGCTTCAGGCCATATGACGCCGCGGACGTCGCAATGTTCGGCGAGGTTCGTCTTGGCGGCGACGAGGGTGGCGGAATTAATTTTCACTTCGTCGCCGAAGGACTTCGCTGCGAGCGCGTCGCATTTCATAGCGGGCGCGGCGAGTAGGGCAGCGCTTAATAGTGGGATGAGCCAGAGTGCTTTCACGAAATCTTCCTGGGTACAATGCTACAACAAGGTTGTAGCATTGGTTGGATTTGGTGGAGCTATTTTTTGACTATTTTCCTTTCGGTTTGAGTGGTTACGACGGTTGTTTGACCTGCAGGAGGTTCTTTTGCTTTGTCGGGTGGCGCAGCGACTGCCCTGTGAGCCTTGTTTGTGCCGTCGGTAATGATGATGGGCTCCGATGCATTGAGTTTTTTGATCGACACCAATAGCGATGTCGAATCAATGTATGTTAAGGTGATGCGTCCGGCGTCCATGGAACTATCAAGATGGACTGAAGGCGGGAAGGCAGTGCCTGTTAGAGTACTGGTAAAGCTTTCCACTTTGTTGTCTTTGTAGTTTGGTTCGCCATAAAGTGTCGAGCCTGTGATAGCCAAAATGAAAGGATTAGGAATGGTTATGTGGGCTAGCTTATTCTTCTTTATCTCATCCCCTTCCAATACAGCGACAAATTCCCATTGCGGTCTGGCCGACTTTGGACAATCAACTTCCAGCCGGTCGTTACTGAGAGCGGTTGAGTGGCAAACCTTCCCGTTCATCGTTACTTTTTCGCTCTTTATATCGGCCAACACTTGTCCTATCAGGTGCGCCTTGAAATTCGTTGTACCGGAATCGTCAAGAAATTGAAATGCCTTGATCTCAGGTAGTTTGGGAGGGGCAACTTCAACAATGCTTTGTTTTCCATCTTGGAGCGTTGTTGCTTCTCCGTTGATTAGCAGCCGTAGCCAGTTGATATTGATGGTTCTCATCGGCGAAATGATCGTGATTGTAGGAAATCCACCTTTATAACTCTTGGGAACGGTCATACTCATTACAATCTGGCTTTCATTTACGTTTTCAAATGTGCCGGAAATTACTTCTGGGTCGCCTTGATCGTCCTGTCCATCATCAATCGCTTTTTTGGGCTTTCCAAGACCGATTACCTGTGTCAGTCTTCGGCCATTGATCAAAATGCTGGTTTGTGGTGAGAAATAGTTTCCTTTCAGAATTACGGTGGCCGTCTCGCCCGCCTGCACTGGTTGATAGTCCACGCCAAAAATGCGGAAGTCGCCGGCAGTAACGCGGTCTGGGATCCCGACGGTTGAGGTCACAATGTGAGCACTGCAATCCATTCCCTCATTATTGTTGATCTTGGGAAAATCGATGGGAGGACTGGTGGTGCGGTGGAACGTGCAACCGATACCCTCCACTTCTAGCGCCGATGCGTCGTCGGGAACTACAAAAACAGCATAGGTGGTTCTGGCACCGGAATTGATGACACGTGAACCGGGTAGAGGGCCGAAAGTCCAACCAAAAGTTGTTGCCCCTTTGCCAAAACCAGAACCGAATGCCTCCTGCTGTACGAACTGGTTATATTGTTCTTTCTGGCGTTGATAGTCCACTTGGAGGCCCAGCCCGAAAATGAACTGAAAGGCGGCATTGACGCGGCCTTGCTTCACCAAGGCATGCGAGGTGTTAACGTTTAATGCTGTTTGACGGGGGATAAGATCTACAGCTCGAATTTGGCCGCTGGCTGATCCCAAAGATCCGGCATCGATGCTCGTCTTGAAGGCGTTGCGAATATTACGTGGTCCTCCGTATTGTTGGTAGATATTTACCTGATGAATGCGTAACAAATCGGGAATGCGCTGCTTGGTAAGTTTTTCAATTTTAGCTAAAAGGGCATGCCACTTTTCTTCTTCCAATGAGATTGATTTGCTTTCTCCAACCTTGTCCTCTAAAAGTTTCTTAGATGCATTTTGATTCTCGGCCAACTTTTTATCGATTTCGGCCTTATCTTTTTCTAGTTTCTCTGTTGCCTTTACTTTTTCTCTAGCGGTTAGCTTGTCTGATTCTGCCCTAAAATCGGCAGAAAGCTTATCGTATGAAGCCTGCTTGTCCTTGACCGCAGATTCATCCGAGGTAATCTTGGCTGCTGCAGCTTCGGTAGTTGCGGCAGCTGCGGTTTTTTTCCCATCTGAAAATTTCTTCTGCATGGCCGTTGTGATCGCCCTAATCTTTGCTACCGCGTTGCTCTGATTAAGGTATTCAATCTTACAAGGGCTTTCCAACTCGGCCTGCTTTTTCAACGTCTCTTCACCATATTCAGCTGCGTCCTTTGCAGGCAAAGAACTAAGATACTCTTCGCGTGCCACCATCAATTCCGTTTGCAGAGTTAAGATGCTTCGGCGAATGG
>JBBRJC010000433.1:0-4356 GCA_038220135.1 Bryobacterales bacterium
GTGTTCGACCTCGCTATTCTTGGTCAGTTCCAAGACTCCCAAGATGTTCCGCTTCAGATGTGCCCAGCAAAACTGTGCCCGTCCCTTGTGATACTTCAAATAACCGCTGAAGCGGTCACTGCATAGGATGCCTTGGTACACAGACCCCAATAGGCGAATCAGCACTGCGCTACGGACTGAGGCGGCTCCACCGATTCGGTTGGCAACTTTTGGCGAGCAAACCATGGTAATTTCTCGCGAGTGCCGAAGCTCTGGAGGTGCTAGCGGCCGATGGGCACCCTGATGCCCGGGTTGCCCACCCACTTTCCGATTGCTCTTTTTCCGCCGACATCGTTCCCGTTGCTTCCCGGCTAATCCATCGGAGGAAGGGGGCTTGGAGGTAGTGGTTGAATTCTGCTGCTTCAGCGAAAGCTGCCGCTCTAAATCAGCGATCTGTTTCTCGGCGTCGGCCAGTTGCTTCTCTGCTTCGGCGATTCCCTGCGCCTCTCTGGCCAGTTGCTGGCTAAGCTGTTGCCGCAACTTCTCCACTTGCTGGTGAAGCCGCTCGTTTTCCCGGCGCAACGCGTCTCGATCCGTTGACGGACGTCGTCGAGGTGCCGAGGCTCGATGCGGGGGAGTCATTGTCTTCTAAACATTCAGAGTCTCAAATGTTTCGACCGTTGTCCACCCTCTTTTAAGTGTGGGTGGCCGGAACCACCTGAACTGTTACGAAGTTCCTTTGTCTAGACTTTATAAAAAACTGTGCCATAAGTAAAGGCAATAATAGTGTAAAGCACTGTCCAGACAGGCGCAAAAAGCCACGACGGCGGCGACCATGTTGGCTTGAGAAGTGTGCTGTACCAGTTGTAGGTGTTGTTGTTCATAATTTGTATTAAGTAACCGGGCAAGTATTTTTGCCTAGTGCGGCATAGAATCCACAGCAGCTAAAAATTACTTCAAAAAAGGCAAAGCCTGCGAAGAATTGTGTACTACGCCGACGCCCACTCGCATCATGCTATCACTTTCGCCAATATTTGTGCTTGCGGCCATGATCAGTACTGCAACAATCGCATTCGCATAGAAGTAGGGGTGCTTTTGCTGATGCGGTGAAAAGCCGCGTAAGGATGTGCCAACCTATAAGTTAATGCCTAAGTCCATGCCCGAGACATCTCTTGCCAAAGACAAAGTGAAGATCGTCCTGCTTGAAGGTGTCCACTCAAGCGCCGTGGACGCCTTCCGTAACGATGGCTACACCAATATCGAACTCCACGAAAAAGCGTTGCCCGAACCGCAATTGCTCAACGCCATTCGCGATTCCTACATGGTGGGCATCCGTTCAGCCACCCAACTAACCAAATCCGTGCTTGAGGCAACAGATCGCCTATTCGCTATCGGATGCTTCTGCATCGGCACCAACCAAGTGCATCTGGAAACGGCGGAAAATCGTGGCATCGCCGTCTTCAACGCCCCGTTTTCCAACACCCGCAGCGTCGCCGAACTGGTTCTGGCCGAAATCGTTTTTCTGCTTCGCGGCATCCCCGAACGCAACGCCAAGGCCCATCGCGGCCAGTGGTTGAAAACTGCTACCGGCTCGCGGGAGGTTCGCGGCAAAACTCTGGGCATCATCGGCTACGGCCACATCGGCACACAGGTTGGAGTGCTGGCCGAATCCCTGGGAATGCAGGTGGCCTTCTACGACGTCGAAAGCAAACTGGCCCTGGGCAATTCACGGCAAATGCCAAGCCTGGACTCGCTGCTTGAAATTGCCGACGTGATCACCTGCCATGTTCCACAAACGCCCACTACGAACAAGATAATTAACGCAGCCGCGTTGGCTAGAATGAAGAAGGGAGCAGCATTGATTAACGCCGCCCGCGGCAAAGTGGTGGACATCGACGCACTAACCGAGGCTCTCGATTCCAAACACATCAGCGGTGCGGCCATTGATGTCTTCCCTAAGGAGCCCGAAGGCAACGCTGATGAATTTGTCTCGCCATTGCGCGGTCGCGACAATGTAATTCTCACCCCGCACATTGGTGGCAGCACACAGGAAGCGCAGCGCGACATCGGCATTGAGGTATCAAGCAAGCTGCTCAAGTACAGCAACAACGGGTCTACGCTGGGGGCGGTAAACTTTCCTGAAGTTACGCTGCCTGCTCATCCGGCACGCCAGAGGCTGCTCCACATCCATCGTAATCAGCCGGGGGTGATGGCGGGGGTAAACTCGGCGCTTTCCCAAAAGGGCATCAATATTGCCGGCCAATATCTTCAAACCAACAATGCAATCGGCTACGTTGTGATCGATATCGAAGCGCCTGAACGCGCTGTTTCCGTTCAGTTGCGTAAACGCCTGGATCAAGTGGCCGGGACGTTGTGCACGCGAATTTTGTTTTAACCTGAATTCCGATGTTTCACTCTAAATTTGATTTTTTTTACTAGATGAGCGTTCTCTAGATTCCTATACAATGAAGGCCGCAGCCGAACCGCCATGCGTGAGCATGCGGATAGCAATTAAATTGGCTACCCGCATGCTTGCGCATGGCGGGTCGGTATTGGATTTCGCCCCCAAGGTGGTTTAGTAAATACCTGGTAAATAGATTCTCGGACGGGATACTCGTCTGGATCTCTTGCATAATGGCTTCATGTTTCAGGGACTTAGCGATGCGGAAATGCCGTTTGAGGAGTTCCGGAATTGGCACCCCCGTCCCACATCGTCCCCCCCGCATGGCGGCTCGGTAAGTAATTGTTGTCCGGTAATTTAGACTGCGCTCTAGCGCTTCTTCCTCACGGACTCGTATTGCTTCTTCATTTCGCGATCAATGCGAAGTCCCAAGCCATCACTATATAAATCCATATGATCGCGGCCGGGGACGAATTCGCAGGCATCTTCGCGCCCCTTCGAGGCCAGGAAATTACACAGTAATTTTGCTGCCTGTTCCAGATGGAAAGTATCCTGTTCGCCCACAACTAATCGAATCTTGCCGCGCAGCTTTGGCCCCAGCCTTGACCAGTTCTCTTCGACAATTCGCCGGATGTCGTAGCGCTTCCAATACTCCATCACCTCTGGATTTTGCACGCCCGTTTCCCGGTTGAATAATTGCAGCGGTCGCCCGTCCGGTCCCTTGGGGCTGAAGACCCAATCGAAGGACGCTATCTGGCCGCCCACCGGCCCGGCTACCTCTTCCTGTTTAACGAAGTCTTCCATTGTGATGGTATCTACGCCTTTCATGCGGACCAGATAATTTGGTTTACCATCGGGCATGATATATGCCGTTCGCTTCGACTGAGGCGTGGCGTCGATTCCCGTGAAGCTGCGGAAGTCTACCGGATCCGGTGCCGTCGGCCATGTGCCGCCAAAGAAATCTGGATAGGCGACCTGCAACCAAAGCGTGCTCCAGCCGCCCGACGAGTGGCCCGTCAAAAACCGCGCTGATGCGTTTGAAACAACGCGGTACTTCTTTTCCAAATAAGGGATAAGCTCCGTTGTTAAAGCCTGCCCCCATGGACCGTTGTTTACCGAGTCTGCGAAGACGTGGTGGCCGCTGGGGAAGCTGGCGTTCAGGAAAACATGAACCATTTCCATTCGTTTGCCCTCGCTGATTTCGGTGCGAATGGCCTTGGCCTGGCGCAACCCGGCTCGATGATCGCCGCCAAATCCGTGCACTCGATAGCAAACCGGGTATCGCTTCTTCGATCCCTTTTCGTAGCCTGGCGGCAGAACAACGATCGCCTGCATCACAATGGGCCGGCCCCAGAATGCGCTGAGACTGGGACTGGTGAATTCGACCAGTTCCGCGCCTTCCACATCCTTAGGCACGGGGCGCGGCTCGGTGACTTTGTCGAGCAGCAGTTCAACCGTTTCTCCCTTCCAATCCTTCACCCCAACGACGTTGCTGTAAATATCGCCGGCATCCTGACTGTTGCTTGGAAAGCTGTGATCCTGATCGAGCAGGGCCATGAACTCCCAATCGCCGGTGGAGGCTTCGGAGAACGGCTTGGGGTAAGCCTTCAGGTCGGGGTCGAATGTGATGGTTTGCCCTGGGGCGATGTGGGCGAATTCCATGGCGGCAAACCAAGTTTCTCCAGGCGTGAAACTGGTGGTGATTCGCTTTCGCTGCTGCAGTCCTTTCGCCATCAGCACGAACATCCGCCCGGAGGTTGGGGCTGCGGTGGGGCTGAGGGTGATCCGGAATTTTGGCGCAGCCTCCATAGCTGAGGCGAGCAGAACGAGCAGTGCAAGAAAACGCATTCTTCTATTTTCGGCGACTGCGGATAATTTGGCTAGCAGCCAGTGCTTTTTCCGCCAGACGAGGGTAGGAACGGGCGAACTCTTCCAACTCTTCGGCATCGGAGGTTTTGCCGATTTTGCCTAACGCT
>JBBRJC010000434.1:0-4350 GCA_038220135.1 Bryobacterales bacterium
ATGCCCATTTCCTGGGCGACGCGGATACCTTCTTCCATCGTCCGGCCCTTACGCATTTCTTCCAGAACGATTTGCGTAGTGGAATTGAAAACGGCGGAAAAGCCAAGGATTTTGGCACCGGGAAGATTTTGTCGGACGAGGCTGAAAATCGGGGTGCCGTCCATCACGGTCGATTCAAAACGAAATAGCAGTTGACGCGCCAGCGCCTGATTGCGCAGGTCAGCATAGGCGTGGGCAATCGGGCCTTTGTTGGCTGTGATGACGTGCAGGCCACGAGCAAATGCGGCACGGATATGCGAAATTGCCGGTTCACCCGATGCGGGATTGAGCGAGGTAATCTCAACCACAACTTCGGCTTGTGCCTTGTCCAGAAATTCTTCAACGCTTGCGGCCTGCGGACCGAAAACTGGTTCCGCTCCGAGTCCGCGAAGATTGTAAGCCGTGCCTTGACGTGCAGTATGGATGGCCACAATCCGGAAAGGATATGTGGCTTGTTGCGTTTCCAACAGACGCGCAAAAGCACGGCCTACGTTACCAAAACCGATGAGAGCGATATTCAAACGAGGTTAAAACTCCAGCTTGTCGATGATTGCTGCAAGTTCCGATTCTAGCGCACTCTTCTTCTTGCGAAGTTCCGAAATCTTGTCCCGCGTCTGAGCAATTTGCGTTTCCTGATTGGAGAGGTCTTTCACATACTTCTGAACCAACTCCTGCTGGCCACCGACGCGGTTCAGACTGCCCAGGTTTTGACGCAGCCGCTCCTGATCCTTGATCACTTCGTTGATCTGAAGTTCGCTCATCTGCATCTCATTGGCAACAGTCGTGATTTCGTCCTTTTTCGCATTAATCCGTTCGAGGGACTGCCTGCCTGCGGCTGTAAGTGCTTTGTTGAGGAGCCATATGTGGAGTTGATCATTGGTTAAATCGGAGATTTCCAACGTTTCGTTCAATACAGCTTCTTCAATGATCGGATATGTTTCACTGGCATTTGGGGCAAGTTTCACTTCAAAGCGAGAGGAGTTGGTCGTTGTCTCCACCGGCTTTTGGTTCATCACTTTGTAGCTTCCTCGAATAGGCCTTTCGATGAGAAGTGTTTTCGCTTTTGCATCCGCATTCTTGATCGTGTAGGTCGTGGTATCGCGGTAAGCTGTCTTGGTGGTTAACACACCCTTTCGTAAATGAACTTCGCGCACCACTGCGGTGTTGGAATCTTGCGCGGTGCTGATCCGAGTACCCACATCAATCCCATAACTGATCAGCCGTTTGTCGCTGGCCTTGAGTGTCTCCATCAACGCTTCGCCTGCATAGGCGGAGTTGTCGTAAACCGTGATCGGACCACCATCCAGCGTCTTGCCGGTGGAGTTTGTGAGTTCAGCAGCATTCCTCGGATTCGGCACAGAATGATCAGAATAGATCAGCAGTTTGCGGCTACCGAGCGTTTGTTGCAGGAAGGGCAGCATTGCCGATTCGTTACGCTTTACCGTGACTGGGGTGGAAAAGCTGTATTCAAACAACTCACCCATATCGCGTCCCGCAGTGCTGACAGTAATGGATGAAGGTACTCCCTGTGATAAGGAATCGGCAGCCCCGACAGCTTGACCCATAACCCCACCGATTACACCGCCACCCATTCCCGATCCAAAAGCTCGCTTGGCTTGTGCGGGTGCCGGGGCCGCGGCTCTCATCTCCATTGCACCGCCATAAACTTCAGGCTGCACCGCTCGATCCTCCGCCAGTTCCGCAAACGGCCGCATCATGAACTTCGGATCGTAGAGCCTGGTTTGAAACGAAATCGGACGTCCCGAAACTACGGACAATTTGATGTTGGTCCAATCGTCGGCAGTAGTGTTGTCGATGATTGCCCAGCCTTCCAGCATCGGCTCCCCAGTCTTGGGGAAGATCAACCGGTAGCTCGATTTCCAAGCCGGCATCGGGATCATATAGCTGGCCGAAATCTTGCGGCCGCGCTTGTCAGCCGAATCTATATAAACGCTGCGCTGGTCCTTGTTTCGAGAATTCGCCACTGCCGTAAGATATTCACGCAACTGCAACTGCAGCGACGGATCAGACAGCCGCAGGGCACCAACCGCGCTGAGCTCGATCGTGCGCAGGTCACCTGATTCGGTCAGCAGCACCAACATTTCTTTCTGCGGCTGATTGTCCTTACCATCGGTGACGCGCCCACTGACGATTACCGCCTTCACCTGCAAGTTCCCGTACTGCAATTCCACGTGGGCACCCTTCAACTGATCCAAAAACTGCGCCAACGATTGCTTGTCGCCCAGGTGAAAAGGGAAATCGGTCAACCGGTTTTGCAACGGCTGACTGGAATCGTAGCGCACGCCGGTAACCTTGCCACCGCCCGCCTCATTAACGGTGAGCGACTTCAGTACGTCGTTCATGTCCGAGGATTTGAAATCGAGCTTGGCTGATTCGCCGGATGCGAGGTCCCCGGAGCGTTCAAAGAAGGCGACGCCGTGCTTATAAAGAATGACCTGGCGAACGGGAAGGTCTCCAGCAAATAGCATGCCGGCGCTGGCCATGGCGACGGGAATGGATCGGGGAATACGTTTCATGAATTAAGTTACCTCGTACGGGATATTTGACTCGACGGCTAATCCTTTCGAGTTGTTGCGACTTTATTTTGCCCGCACTCTAATCATGACGCGTTGGCGGCTGTTTTTGTGCCCGAATTTATGTATCATGACTGCAACGACCTAGTCTCATGAGAACCAAACTTGCCTTTTTCTTCCTCCTAAGCAGCGCCCTCTATGCGCAAACGGCCGCTGTTACTGGTCGCGTCACCGATTCCAGTAATGCATCGGTCCCCGGCGTTACGGTGCTGCTGCGCAGTTCTGCTACCGGCACGCAGCGGCAAGCGATGACTAACGAATCGGGCCTCTATACGATCACGCTTCTTCAACCCGGCACCTACGATGTGCGTGTTACCCATCAGGGCTTCAAGCCGATTTCACAGATCGGGGTTTCACTGGATGTTGACCAGCGGGCGCAGTTGAATTTTGCACTGGAAGTGGGCGCGGTCACAGAACAAATTGAAGTACGTGCGGCGATCAGCCGGCTGAATACTGTTGAGGCTTCACAAGGTCAGGTGATCGACAATAAACGCATTGTAGAGATGCCGTTGAATGGCCGTAATTATATTGATCTGGCATTGATGTCTGGTGGTGCAGTGCAGTCGGCACCGGGTTCGCGCATTGGTGGATTTTCCGCAGGCGGGCAGCGTGTTAGTCAGAACAATTATGTGATGGACGGCATTGATAACAACTCAGTGGAACTTGCTGCCGCCGGGCGGCGCGCGGAAATGGTGCAGCCTTCTATTGATGCGATTCAGGAATTCAAAGTGCAGACCAATGGCTATGCGGCGGAGTACGGACGCGGCATGGGTGGGGTGGTGAATCTCACAATTAAGAGCGGCACAAACGCTTTTCACGGGACTGCATTCGAGTTTGTACGTAATGAGATTTTCGATGCGCGCAACTTCTTCAATCCTGTTGGTACTGCTAAGCCTTCGTTCAAGCGCAACCAGTACGGGCTATCGTTTGGCGGGCCAGTGCTGATTCCGAAACTCTACAACGGCAAGAATAAAACCTTCTTCTTTGGCGATTTTGAAAGCACTCGCATTCGTGAAACCAGCACGCTTTCAAGCACGCTGCCCACGTTGAAAATGCGAGCAGGTGATTTTTCTGAATTAACCAAACGAGTGAACGATCCGAGTGGTGGATTACAGTTTCCCGGCAACATCATTCCGGCGTCGCGGATTGACCCTGTTGCCAAGCGGTTGCTGCAGCTTTACCCGGCACCGCAGAACAATAATCTGGCCGCCAATTTCATTTATCTTTCGCCCCGGAGGCAGGATGTGGATAAGTGGGATATCCGGCTGGATCAAAACATTCGTGCCAGCGACACTGCGTTTTTCCGCTTCAGTAAGCAGGACACCACGTTGCCCGATACGCCGAGCCTGCCTTCGCCAGCTTATGGTGGTGGAAATCTTGATTACATCACCGAAGGCTACAATACAGGCGCGGGTTTGAACCACATTTTCACTTCGAATTTGATCATGACTGTGCGCGCCGGATGGAACTACACGCGCTTCAAACGCGACAATCCGGCGTCGGCTGCAGGCCACAATTTCAATCAGGAATTTGGCATTATCGGTGCGAGCATGGTGCCCGATGGTGGCTTTTCGCAAATGAACATTACAGGATATCGCGCTTTGGGAATTGGACCGAATAACCCGGTGGATCGCAATTCGCAGAATCGTCAATTGAGTGGAGATTTGAGCTGGATCAGAGGCCGTCACAGTGTGAAACTGGGTTCCTCGTTTTTGCG
>JBBRJC010000435.1:0-4340 GCA_038220135.1 Bryobacterales bacterium
GCCTGCCGCCAGGCCCTTTGCGCTTCTAATTGTTCGGTAGGTACGTATGAGGAAGTTCATAGTGTAAAAGTAGCGCGAAGGGTGAAAGCACTACCCGATCGATTCCGGCAAGTGTTTGAAAGTGTGCCAGATCGAGGTAAAAAAGTTGCGTGACTCGATTTGTTTGGATCCCAGCAGAGTGGGTCAGACGTGCCCGACTGGTTCCGAAGAAGTTACTTCCCCGTGCTTTGTTGGGGCAGTTCAGTTTTCGATCTGACTCAACAATTGCTCCACGTCCGCCTCATCAATCGGCTTGCGTAACAAATGGCCATCGGCACCTTCAAAAACTCGAACCAAGCCTTCATCAATCCCCTCGGTCAGCAAAACGAAGGACGCGAGGCGATGGCGGACTGCTTCGTAGAAATCGATCCAATTGCGACCGGGAAGCCTGACTGAACAGAATGCTAAATCGAAGCGTAATCTTTCAAGAAGGTTGATCGCTTCCTCAGCGCTGGTCACAGGCACAACGCGGTGACCATGTGCACTCAAAATAGATAGCAACTTGCGTTGTACCGCCCCATCGGGTTCGACAACGAGCGTGGTCCAGGTTTTGATCGCGGATTTGGCTTCGGCAACAATTGGAGCCGACTTGCCTGCAGTGGGAAGTTCCACTTCAAATCTGGCCTGGGTTGAAGAATTGCGAAGGAACCGAACCTCACCGCCGTGAGCATGGAAAATCCCTCGCGCGAAGGCCAAACCGCGTGCCGGTTTTTCGGCCGTGTCTTCGCAAAGCAACGGATCTTGCTCGGGATCAATTTCGGGGGCGGTGGAAAAGCTAATTCCAACAACTACCTTTTTCCCGGCAGAATTGGCGGTCACAGTAATACACCTTTCCTCGGCTGTTGTTTGCTGCTGCTCGGCATAAAGTAGCAGGTTTAGAAACACCTGCTCCAATTGCCCCTGATTGCCTAAAACTGCAACCTCTGCTTGTGGAAAAGACTGCTCTACCTTAATGCCGCGCAACAAAAGCTCCTGACCGCGAAATTGCAGCAATCCGTGCAACATTGCGTTCATTGGAACTTCAGTGGGTGTTACCTTATCGGCCCTTGAGAATCCGATTAGTCTCGAAACAATTTCCGATGCATGGCTTGCCTGAGAAGTAATACTGCGCAAATCGCGTTCGGTCAACGAATCCATTTGCTGTCTGAGCAGATTTCGTGCAAGACTTTCGATGGATGCCAACGGATTTTTCAGTTCTGCGGCAATGCCGGATATCAATTGCCCGGCCGCAGCCAGCTTTTCGCTGCGCAACAATTGGTTTTGAATTGCCTGTTGATGCATCAACTTTAAAGCGGCGGCAACCTGGTTGCCTAAGTGTTGTGCACAAATCTGCTCGTCATTGCTGAGCTTACGATACCCCTTCTTATAAACAAGCTCGATTACGCCGGCGATATCGCCGGAGGCAATCATCGGAATGTAAACCATACTCTTATCGAGTTTTACAGCGGCTTCGGGGGTGAACACCGGGCTGCTTCTTACATCAGGTATGGTCAACAGCGTTCGACTGCGAAACGCCAGGGCCGCGCCTGCAAACGGGGACGCCGAGTCGGCATCAATGCTGGCGGCCACCAAAGCAGGTTCGGCAATGCTGCCTACGCGATCCAGATTTTGCGTCGTCCGGTTGTACAAATACATTCTTACAAGGGACACCTTCATGGACTTGGGTAGAGATTCCCGCAATTTGCGGAGAACATCGGCCTGCACCTTGCAAGAGAGAATTTCCTCGCTTAACGCATTGAGACTACGAATCACTTTCCGTTGTTCGGCCCATCGCCGCTCGTAGGTGAACCAGATCATGAAGCCAGCAACTAGAAGGCCCAGCAAAGCCAGCAACACATAGGGAGAAATTACCCAAGCGCTTTCCAATACGACTGCATTTGCCTGGTCATTGACAATCACCTGAAAGAAGCGGTCGTGTGGCGGAATTGGGCAGTATTGTGAGGAAAAGCCGGTAACGCGAATGCGGTCGCCGCTTTGAAAATGCCAGTTGTTTTTTGCTCCTGAATTGCCAGAGGGATAGTAAACCCGAACCGTCCGGCCTTGCGCTTGGATATCAAAATACGCACCGGAACTACCCGCGCCTGTCGAGCGCACCACGCCGTCGGTTGAGACCAAAGTCCCCAACCAGCGAAACCCGTCCAAATCGGCCAGAGAAACTCTACGTGGTTCAGGGGTGGGAGAACTGCCATGCTTCACTACTGACTGAAGCTTGACGACGGGCATTCCACCGCGCGCATCAATGGTGCCGCTGGCTTCCAGTTGATCGCCCGGTTCGATGCGGTCCAACAGGGTGCCTGAATCTTCAATGAAGATCCCGTTACCGGAGTCGTTCTGAATCGGCAACCAGCTATAGCCGGCAAAGCGCAGGACGCGGCTGGTTGCTGAGCCGCGAACTAAAACTTTTTCGTTGAGCCGTGCTGGTGTGTAGCTACCGGAGCTACGCGCTGTTGCCTGATCCAGCCCAATTTCGATGAAACCCGGTTCGTTTTGGGCGCACAGTTCCAGCTTTGTTGCCAGTAGCAAAGTTGCCGTGGCGAACCACAGGTGCGGAAACCGAATGCTTAGGGGCTTAGCAGCCATTTTTCTAAATCAGGGTCTCGAAAATCCCTGACCATAACCTCTACACCTGCCAAATTCTCTTCGCTGGTACCGATGCCAACCACTCGCATACCAGCACCAACTGCTGCGGCAACGCCAGTTGCCGAATCTTCAAAAACCACACAATGCTGTGGGTCAACGCCAAACTTTTTCGCCAAGAGCAGGTAAATATCGGGAGCGGGCTTGGGATGCTCAACCTGATGGCCATCCACAATCGAATGAAAATGGTGGCGTAATCCTGCCTGGTCCAAAACAAAATCAACATTCTCAGGTTCCGCGTTCGACCCTAATCCCAGGCCCCTTCCGGCGTGCGCTTGAAGAAACTCGCGAATCCCTGGAACCAGCAACTGCTCCAATTGTGCCCCAACCATCTTGCGAAAAATCGCTTCCTTGCTTGCTCCATGGCCGAAAACCTCCTCTTCGCTCAATGAGGCACCGAACAAGTCGCGAACAATCTGATCGTTGCGCTTGCCGTGCATCCTCTCCACTAAGCTATCGGCGGATAAGCCGAAATTCTCCAGGTATACACTCCAAGCCTTAGTATGTAGGGGCATGGAATCGACAATTACCCCGTCCAAATCGAACAAAAAGTGCTTTACCAACGGATGTATCCCCCGTCCACCATTAATTCCTCTGCCGTGATGAAGCTGGATTCATCAGACGCCAGGAACAGAACGGCGTTTGCCACTTCAACTGGTTCCCCCAGCCGGTTCAGCATATGCGCCGGAGCAACCCGGGCAGTCCATTCTTCAACCGTTGTCCCGAGGCGCGCTATTTCCCTTACCGAAGCGCTGGTAAAAATGCAGCCTGGGCAAACGCTGTTCACACGAACCTTGAACGGGGCCAAATCAAGCGCCAGCGTCCGGGTCATCATAATGACGGCACCTTTGGATGCGCTGTAAGTGGTGAAATTGTTCTGCGCAATGATGCCGCTCATTGATGCCATATTGATGATCGACCCACCTTGCTTCTTCAATGCCGGCAGGGCGTGTTTGGTTACCAGCGCTGTGCCGATAACGTTGACACTCAGCACTTTTAACCAATCGGAAATCTCAGCATCTTCGAGGCTTTTCTGGGTGAAATCGGCGGCATTATTGACGAGGATATGAATGGCCCCGAATTGCGCCACCGCTGTTTCGGCCAGCTTTTCACCGGTTTCCTCTTTTGAAATATCTCCTGGCACAAAAGCAACTTGGGCACCTTTGGCGCGGGCCATTTCAGCTACACGTTGTCCATTTTCTTCGCTTAAGTCGTTCAACACCAGCCGGGCGCCTTCTTCGGCAAATCGCAGAGCAATTGATTCCCCGATGCCTGCACCGATGCCGGTGACGATGGCAACTTTATCTCGTAATCGCATCTCTTGATTGTAAAGCCATCGTTCCCTTATACATTTTCCACGTGGCTTCTTGCTTGTTGAAATTAGCACAGGGGCTTGGCGGGCTGTTTGCTCACCCGCTGTAAGTGATTCTATTTAAGAGATATAGAGGAAATGAACCCGTGGGGACTGCATGCCATCGCTTTCCCGGGAGGAAATTTCAACGATTGAGAGAAGGCGAACTTTGGTTGCAGAAGGCGGATGAACTGGAAGTCAGCGTCATCCGCCTCACAGTCAGGTTAGAACATCACCTTCATGGCAAAGCGCAGTTGGCGTTCGCCGCTGGCGCTGGTTACTTCGGTGAAGTTGTTGAGGGCGCGGATGGTGC
>JBBRJC010000436.1:0-4334 GCA_038220135.1 Bryobacterales bacterium
GCCTTTTTGCTGCCGCAGCCAGCCGAGCAGATCTGCATCCAACCGAATCGTCACCGTCTGCTTGGCCTGCGGCAGCACGATCTTCGCTTGCTTCCAAAAGTGAACGTCGGTTGGACGGGCCTCTGGATCTGTTTTCACAGCCGCTCGAATGTCGTTATCGCTCAAAGATTGCAGGAGTTTCCAATCCGTGGTGCGGCTTTTATCTGAAGTTTTGCCAGTAGGCTTTTCTTTCATGGCGTTCTGTCCTCCATGCCGAAATGATCCGGCGCTCGGTTTCTGATACGTCCGTGTAGATCAGCGTGATCTCAATCCCACTGAACGACGCCTATCGCGTACACTCGAGTCTCTCCATAGTCAAACCGATCATCTACTTTCTCGATCGTCGGGCCCTCGCAAATTCGGATCGCGTCCTCGAACACGATTCCATGACGTGCAAGATTAGCGCGGTTCTTTCGCTGGTCCCAGACGAAGTTCATCAGATCACATTTACATTATGTATTTACAGACTCGCCCGAAGCAAGTGTGGCAGGGGGCACCAGAGTAGTACGAGCCGATCCACCGTACTAAAGTGCTGCCTCTTCGGGAGCCAATCGTTGCCCGATGGCCCTATGCCGGATAATGTTGACAGTGGCAGCTTTTGGGGATTTTTCAGTTGGAGTGAGCTTGGGGGCGCCCACCAACAATTTGCGTGTAAGCTGGTACGTTGCCGAAGAGGCACCTGTGAAGACACGTCCCCGTGTTGAGCGAATACCAATCGCACCGGTTAGCGTGTTGCCTGAAAACAAAAGGCCCGAATTCAGCCGCCAGGTCAGGCGCGGCGTTAGTTTCTTCTGCAGGATTCCGTTCAACCAGTAGTCCGCAATGCCGGATCCAAGCTGGTTTTTTGTATTTCCCGTAGGTAATTCCACATACAGAGCCACGGTTACGGCCGGCCACGGGGAGTGTTCCTGTTCAGAGCGGAGCCGGTATTTCATTTGCAGATCGAGATCGCCGAACCCGAACGCGTTCGCGGATCCTGAATCGCGGGCGTTGTAAATACCCAGTAGCGGTGCATCGAATCCGATCTCCATCCTATCGAGCAACCCGTAGGTCACCTGCACTCGCGTCGTATTCTGCTGCAGCGTGGGATAAGCGCTGCTCTAAAGACGGTCGTACTCGCTGAGGATTTCCGCGTGGAAATGCCGCACGGGGGCGGTATCGGCGTCATCGGTCAGGAACGGCTGCTGGGCGTGCACCGCCGAACCGCCACTAGCAACACCGACAGCATCCGATACATCATTCTTTTTCGACAAGACCAGCTTCTGCCTTCGCCAGCTTGTGGTGAGCACAACGGCTTTGCAGCATTTGCCACATCTTTGCCGACTCCTGTTCCGTCAAAAGATTGATCAGAAGATTGGGGTTCCCAAGGGGACCCGCCTGCCGGTCCGCTTGCTTTTGGCTCATCAGGATGAACAGCGAAAGAAAAGTCGCCTTCAACGACACCACGAGTGTCAGGAATTGGTATGGGAACGGATCGAACGCATGGATGGCGCGTACGGCCTCGCTGTTGATTACGCCCCACTCCCCCGAACCATAGCGCGTGGCCTGTGATCGACCACACTCGCCCCGCATAGCGTGCAACTTTATCCGAGAAACGTTCCGCCATTGAAAGTGCGCTTATCGCCTCCTGTTCCATGGAAACGAGAGCGGCGACGTTACGGCGTTCGGCCGGTGTTCCGGCTGGCGTCTTTGCATGTGGATGGCCCATCAGAGTGCTCCTTTTCAGTTCTATTTTATCGGATCGTTCCCGGCCAGAAAGAGGTTATAGGGAAACCTGTGAATCTATCTCAGTGCCGCGTGCGGGCCGCGTCGTTGCGCAATCAAGCGCTTGTGTAACTTCGAATTTGGTCAGCTCAACGCTGTCGGTCACGTGGCTGTTTTCGCCACCGGTCGCAACCCGCACCGTTGATAGCATAAACTGTGGAAGTGGAAGATAAAGGTATCACAGCTCTTCTGTCGGAATGGGCGGGGGGCAACCACACGGCACTCACGCGCCTGGCACCTCTTGTCTATCCGGACCTGCACGCCTTGGCCAACAGCTTCTTTCGCAAGGAACGGCCCGATCACACACTCCAGCCAACCGCATTGGTTGGCGAGTTATTCATGAAGTTGATGGCCCGGCGCAAACTTACGTTTGAAAACCGCCGCCACTTTTATGCCCTCTCGGCGCGCCTCATGCGCTACGCTCTCATTGACTACGCGCGCACCTCTGGTGCCGAAAAGCGTGGCAAAGCACATCAATTCGTTCCGCTGAGCGATGAAATCCCCTGGCTCAATGCCGCCGGTCAAGAAATGACTGATCTCGACTTGGCTTTGAACGAATTGGCGTTGCTCGATCCCGTGCAAGTGGAGATGCTGGAGATGCGCTATTTGATGGGGTGCACGGTGCAGGAAACTGCCGAAATCATGGGCACTTCCCCATCCACCGTGGACCGGAAAGTCAGGCTCGCCCGAGCGTGGCTTTACGCCAAACTCCGCGGAGTCGAGCCTGAAGCAGAACTATAGCCAGCCGCGACAGGCATTTGGAAGCCTGAACAATTTAGGTACGTTTGCGCCGTCTCAGCGCGCCCATCCCAAGCAATCCTGCGCCTAGCATTAGCACCGTCGATGGCTCTGGCACTGCGGACGTGTTGAGCGCTGTCAAAAACACACCGGACGCTGAAGTGTAGCTCAAACCCGTTGGCAAAGCGCCGAATTCAAATTTGGCGGTATTTCCGTAGTCGCAAGTGGTTGTAAGCCTACAATCCAATGAGGAGAAAGCGGAAACATTCAATGTTGTCATGCCCGGGCGAAAGCCGATTCTGGTGGACATGGTGCCACCCACACCTCCCGTCAAGGCAGTGGTCCAATTGTTCTGCGTGCCGCCTTGTTCGAAGTAAACGAGAATTCCGCTGGCGTCGTTCCCAAGCATTCTGTAATAGATGCTTGCGCCTAAGCCGGGCACCATGACGCCGTTGTCCCTGACCATGAGCCCGTCGTTAGAAAAGAAATCAACATAGGTGCTATTCATGGCAAAGAGACTTCCAGGACTACCGACGCTAACTAGGCCTGATACCACTTCAGACAAGTTCACAAACAAGTAAGAACTCATAGTATTGGTAAACGTCAAGGTTTCGTTGAACCCAGCCCTTGAAGAAGAGCCGGACTCCGCCCCGCGGGTGGCTGAGGAACTTCTCGCAATCGTCCGGATGTACCCGGTGGATAACTGGGCGCTCCCGAGGGAGTCTGCGGCACCCACCGATGCCGTGGCGTAAGTAAAGACGGGCGAACCGCCACCCGTCGTGGTGCCCCCATTGGCGTTGACCGGCGGAGCTGTCAGTACGCCATTTTGTACTGTGATTATGGCTGTGCCGCCGCCTGTGGCGCCGCTACCTTGGGATGCGTCGGAATACGCATTAGTGCCGAAGCCGATTGTAGTTGCGTGAAGTGCTGCCGGAAGGCAAAGGGTGAATGAGGCAAAGCCCATTAAGTATTTATTTGAAAACAACATGTCATTTCCTCCGATATCGATTAAGAATGCTATCATCCAACAAGGCGAAGGCCGCCGAAATATCGCGTCACGCAGTGACGTATTTTTTTACTCCACCCCGCCATGTTCGATAGAGACATGTCATCCCAACAGCAGCGCTGGGCGCGCATCCAGGAGTTGTGCGAAGAAATTGAGCTGAGTGGCGATTACTCGCAGGCCGCGCTCATTTCCAAGGAACCGTCGGAAGAGATCCGCAAGGAAGCCCTTTCTCTGGCTTTATCCGCGCGTGCGGAAAGCAGAGCAACTTTCTCGGAAAAGCCAAAACCCACCCGCATCGTTCCGTCCATGATCGGACCCTACCGCATCCTCGCCTTATTGGGCGAAGGCGGCACGGGATCGGTTTATTCTGCGGTCCACAAGGAAAATGAGAACGCGCCGCCTGTTGCGGTGAAGCATCTGCACGCGCACCTCAATCAGGGTGAATCCCTCGCTCGCTTCCGGCGCGAGTATGCCATTCTCAAACGTCTCAATCATCCCAATCTGGTGCGGGTGATCGGCGGAGGCGAAGACCAGGACGGGCGTTCCTACCTTGTCATGGAATTGGTGGAGGGTCTTCCGATCGACCAGCACTGTGACGCAAAAGCCCTTGACGTGGAGGCACGGGTCCGGCTGTTCATTGCCGCTGCTGAAGCCATTCAAGTTGCACATGAGAATCTGGTGGTCCATCTAGACCTGAAGCCGACCAATCTAATCGTGACGGCGGCCGGCCATCTGAAGGTCCTCGATTTCGGAACCGCGAAACTACTTGATACGACTTTGATCAGGA
>JBBRJC010000437.1:0-4326 GCA_038220135.1 Bryobacterales bacterium
GAATCGGGTAATAGTGCTTTGGCTGACATTCAGACGCAATTGAAGATCATTCTGAGTGATTCTTTGCTGGAGCGCGCCGTTGAGAAAATGAAGGCTCCGAAGCCGGATGAAACGAAAACCACCCAAAGCAAGGTATGGTCCTGGCGCAAGACGCTGAACCTGCCCGAAATGGCACCCCTCGAAGCGAGAGAACTTGCTGTTGGTACGGCTCGGTCAAATGTTAAAGCGCGCGCAGCCGGCGCCACCCGAATCATTGAAATTCTTTCCGATTCTACAGACCCGCAAGTGGCGGCTGATTTTGCCAATACTCTCGCCAACGAATATATTGAGCAGAATGTTGAGGCACGCTGGAAAATGACGCAGCGCACCGGCGACTGGTTAACCCGTCAATTGGATGACATGCGCGTCAAGTTGGAACGAAGCGAAGATGCGCTGCAGCGCTATGCACGTCAAACTGGACTTATTTTTACTGGTGAAAAGCAGAACATAAGCGAAGAGAAACTGCGTCAATTGCAAACTTCGCTCTCTGCCGCCCAGGCTGATCGCATTTCCAAGCAATCTAAATGGGAAATGACTAAGAACGCTTCGCCTGAAACATTGCCCGATGTTTTGAACGATGCTTCGTTAAAAAGTCAGCAGGATAAGCTCGCTGAACTGCGACGGCAGGATATCGACCTTAGTGCAACATATAAGGGCGAGTACAGCAAGGTAAAACGAGTTAAGGCTCAAATTGCTGAAATCGAGCGCTCTTTGGCGCAAGAACGCAAATCAATTACCGAGCGCATCCGCAACGAGTATGAAGAGACGATTAATCGTGAAAAGTTGCTTGCTGCCGATTACGGCAATCAAGCCAAATTAGTTAATATGGATGCTGAAAAAGCCATCGAATACAACATCCTGAAACGCGAAGTGGATTCCAATCGCCAGTTGTACGATTCCATGCTGCAGAAAGTGAAAGAGAGCAGTGTTTCCAGCGCAATGCGCGCGAGCAATGTGCGTGTAATTGATCCGGCGAAAGCCCCGCGCTTGCCTTATAAACCAAGTCTCACATCGAATGCTGGTATCGGTGGAATGATCGGATTGTTTCTCGGTGTTGGTTTCGTGATCATGCGTGATCGTGCCGACCGTACCTTGCAGGAGCCAGGCGATATGGCTTATTACCTGAATGTTCCAGAGCTTGGAATCATCCCTTCAGCCACAGCCAAAGCCAAGCTCCACATGTACTATTACGGCAAGAAGCAGATGAAGGCTTCGGAAAAAGAGACGGAAGAAGAGGAAAAGAACGGAGCTATCGGGTTGCTCGATTCCGTCAAACCAACTACGGAGCGTGTGGAATTAATCACCGTCCAGCGCAAAGCCAGCATGGTTGCCGAATCTTTCCGTGTGGTGCTCACGTCCTTGCTCTTTTCAGGCAAAAATGGCTTCCGTCCGAAGACCATTCTGATGACAAGTTCCGGTCCAGCCGAAGGCAAAACCACAGTTACTTGTAATTTGGCGATTGCATTAGCTGAAATTAAGAAACGAACACTGTTAATCGATGCCGATCTTCGTAAACCTCGTATTCACACTATCTTTATGGTGGAAAATGACAAGGGATTAAGCACTCTATTGGAAGCATCTACAGTAGATCAGGCCGCAGTCATGGCATTAATTAAGGAAACGACTATTCCTGGGTTGTTTGTATTACCCAGTGGTCCCTCAACCCAAGCTGCCGCCAGTCTGCTCTACTCAAACAGTTTGCAGGACCTCTTGCGTATCGCCAACCAAAATTTTGAAATGGTTTTAATTGATACGCCCCCCATGCTGCAAATGCCCGATGCTCGCGTTGTCAGCCGATTTACAGATGGAGTTGTTTTGGTCGCCCGCGCAGGTCACACCACGCGAGATGCCGCGCAAGCCGTTCGACAACGGCTGGCTCAAGACCAAACCCCAATTCTTGGAACCATCCTTAACGATTGGGATCCAAAGAATTCAGCCGGCGGCTACTACGGCTATTATAAGGGTGGGTCTTATTATAAGGGCGGGTACGGTTATGCGGACAACGGGTACCGAAACAACTAGTACTTAATGGGAACCGGATGTTACCGAGCCGCGACCGCGAGGGAGTCGGGCGCGCAGGAACTAGGCAATCAATCACTACATATCCGATAATAAGAATTATGTCAAATTCCAACTTGGTGAAGCCCGCTTGTTCAAGCAATATCAATAACTCCTGTCCCGAGTACAAGTTTTGAAAAAATGAAACCGTTTTAAAAACAGCCACTGCACCTTAATGCGTGCTCGGTGAACCATCAAATCGGAGTCCTCCTGCTCCTCCCAAATTATGTTTGAAGAACGCCCAGCCAGATATTCTTTTCCAAGAACATCCAACAAAAACTCTCCCCCAGGTTTGAGGCTGGCTCGAACATTCTGAAGCACCCGAAGCCGGACGGCCAAATTCTTGCATGTCGGCTTCTACAAATTCGATGTCCAACCCAGCCGCATGTTCACGGGCCTTGCTCAGTAAAAATGCCGGGCGGTCAACCGCAGTTACCGTGAAGTTCTTTTGCGCCAATATCGCGCTGTGACGCGCGGGACCGCAGCCGCACAATTTCAGAACGCGTTCAATTTCATCCGGCGTCCAGGAAATGCGAGCCGGCTGAACATGTAGTCGTAGAAAGTCTCCCTGAAAGCCTCGTTTTCAAACCCCTGCATCCAGTTACTTTAACTTTAAATCGCCGCTATCTACCATACACGCCTCACGTACTCGCTGAACTGTGGCCGGCGCCTCCAGGAAAAACCAGTCATTGTGGCCCCGATCTTTGCGAGCCGCAAGCACCGCATGCTTGATCGCAAAATAAGCCGTAATTGCTAAAACCAACGGCGGCTCACCAACCTCTTTCGACGAGAACAAGTCATACGGATTCTCAGGAATCGGTACCGGCACATCGGAGCGTGGGAACAAATCCACATTGAATTCCAACGGGATCGAAGTGGTTGCCGGCAGCTTGTAACGCCAGGTGTTGTCGGTGTTTAAAGCCCCACGATTTGGCCCGTCCGGCTGATAAATAACGTCCTCGCTCAGTACATAGCCCAAACCCTGCACATAGGCACCTTCCACTTGGCCGATGTCGATCGCCGGGTTCAGACTCTTGCCCATGTCATACAGAATATCGGCCCGCAGAACAGTCGTTTCACCGGTCAAAACATCCACTTCCACTTCGGTGCAAGCCGCGCTGTAAGTGAAGCCGGTAAATTGATTCACCGTCTCCTGGGCACCCTTGTGGAAGTACAAACCGCTGTCCAAAGCCGTTCCGCCTGCTTGCTGGAAACGCACTTGCTCCGATAAATTGATTCGCGCGTTATGGGCGGCTGAAACGATATTGCCCCAAATTAGCTGCTGCTTGCCGTTTACCGTGACTTCCGTTCGCCAACCATTCGGGTAATCCCAGAAATTGATATTCTGCTGTTTGCAATAATCACTGCCCTTTTCCCGCAGCACTTCCATGCAGAAATTCTCAAGCCGCTTGCGCAAAAGATTACAAGCCTTCTTGGCCGCACTGGCGTTAAAACTGCTGCCCGTTGAAGCACCCGAGCTGACGGGGTTGGGAACCACTTGCGTATCGGTATCAGCCAGTTCAATCAAGGTCATGGGCACGTTCAATTCCAGGGCAACCACCTGCGCCACTTTGATGTGCAGGCCCTGGCCCATCTCCACACCGCCTTGCCGCACCAACACTGTTGAATCCTGGCTATACACTTCGATCATCGCCCCGGCTTGTTCCAGCGACGTCAGATTATAGCCGCTGCCATATTTCACCGGGATCATCGAAATGCCGCGCTTTTTCCAGGTATTGGCCGCGTTGAATTTATCCACGGCCGTCTGACGTTTGGCGAAGCTCGCGTTGCTCTTAATGCGCTGCCAAACCTCGGTCATGTAACAGTAGTCCAGAATTTGTCCGTACGGCGTGATGCCGCCCAACTGGTACAAGTTCTTTTCGCGCACCGCCTCGGCCGGCATCCCAATCGAATGTGCCGCCTGTTCAATAGCATCTTCAATTACCAGCATTCCCTGGATAAGGCCCATCGAACGAAACGCCCCATTGCTGGTCGTATTGGTTTGGCAAACTTCGCCGGTGCTCTGCCAATTGGGCACATAGTAGGCGCTATCGCAGCGCAGTTGCACACAATCGGAAACCACGAAGGAGCAGTCGTAAGTGCTCCCGCCATTAAGCCAGAAATCGACGTTTAACCCCATCAATTGGCCACGATGGATTGGGTTGTCGGAACCTGTGCCGATGGCAACTGAAAATTCACCTAATATCGGATGGCGATGCCCGATCATGG
>JBBRJC010000438.1:0-4322 GCA_038220135.1 Bryobacterales bacterium
GAAATGGTTATGCCTGGCGACAACGTGCAGATGGTGATTGAATTGATCACTCCTGTGGCAATGGATAAGGGTTTGCGCTTCGCAATTCGTGAAGGCGGCCGTACGGTTGGTGCAGGAACGGTTTCGGAAATCGTCGCCTAGTTCAGTCGCGAGATACGAGAGAAAACATGTCCTTACGAGAAAGTATTCGAATTCGGCTGAAAGCATACGATCACCGCATCCTGGATCAATCCACGCAGGAGATCGTCGAGACGGCCAAAAGGAGTGGGGCTCAGGTAGCTGGGCCCATTCCACTGCCCACGATTATCAACAAGTACACGGTGTTGCGTTCGCCGCACGTGGACAAGAAGTCGCGTGAGCAGTTTGAAATGCGTACGCATAAGCGGTTGCTCGATATTCTGGCACCGACTCAGGAAACGGTAGATGCGCTGATGAAGCTTGATCTTCCGGCTGGTGTCGATGTTGAAATTAAAGCCTTTGGCGGCGGCAAAAGGTAGTTTCTTCTTAGGTCGGCGGGTTAAACCGCAGACCATTGAGAATGTTTTACGCAGAATTTAAGTTGTTGTGGAAGTGCTAGCGAGTGGCTCCAGGAGCCAATTGAGCTTGGTTGCAAGAACTGAAGCGAGTCGAGCCTTCTACGAGTGAGTTGAGGAAGATATGAGCCCAGGAATTCTAGGCAAGAAGATCGGCATGACCCAGGTGTTCCGCCCCGACGGACAGGTAGTCCCTGTTACGTTGTTGAAGGCGGGTCCATGTGTTGTCACCCAGCGCAAGACGCCGACAACCGATGGATATGACGCCGTGCAAATCGGTCTAATGGAATACGTGAAGCCTTCTCGCCTGAACAAGCCGATCACCGGCCATCAGAAGAAGGCTGGCGCAGAAGGCGTGCGGTTTTTCCGCGAACTTCGTCTGCGTTCGGGCGATACGGACTTGAAGCCAGGTGATCGTATTCTGGCTGACCAGTTCTCGCCTAAAGAGAAGATTGACGTAATCGGTATCAGCAAGGGACGCGGTTTCGCCGGTGTCATGAAGCGTCACAACTTTAAGGGTGGCCCAGGCGGACACGGTTCTATGTTTAACCGTGCACCTGGTTCCATCGGTGCATCGAGCTTTCCTTCCCGCGTGTTTCCCGGTATGCGTATGGCCGGCCACATGGGTGTGGATCAGGTGACCGTGCGAAACCTGGAAATCGTTCAGGTAGATACAGAAGATAACGTAATCATGGTGAAGGGTGCAGTTCCCGGCCCTAACGGTGGATACGTGATCCTGCGGAGGGCAAAGCGCTAGGCTTTTGAAGGCCGTGCTTTAGTTAAGGAAAATCTTATGCCCAAAGTAGACGTTCTCGATATTAATAACACGAAGGTTGGCGAAGTTGAATTGAGTGACGCTGTGTTTGCCGCGCCGGTCAACGAAGATCTGCTTTACGAAGCGGTTCGCAACTACATGGCCAACCAGCGCCGCGGCACCGCTAAGACGAAAACTCGTCATGAAGTTGCCGGATCTGGTAAGAAGTTGTGGAAGCAGAAGGGAACAGGCCGTGCCCGTATGGGTTCGATCCGCAGCCCACTGTGGCGTCATGGTGGTACCACTCACGGGCCTCAACCGCGCGATTATTCCTACTCATTGCCCAAGAAAATGCTCAAAGGCGCATTGTGTTCGGCTCTTTCGGCCAAATTGCGCGACGGTGAGTTGGTAGTGGTCAAAGATTTCTCGCTGGCTGATCACAAGTCCAAGACGGTTCGTGGCATTCTCGACAAGCTCGACGTCACCAAGACTGTTTTGCTGGTGGACAACGGCGATAATAAGAATTTGTCGTTGGGATCGCGTAACCTTGAAGGTGTTACGCTGCTCAACAGCCATTTGGTGAATCCTTATCATCTGCTTCGCGCAGCCAAGGTTCTCCTCAGCGAAGGCGCTGCTGTGCGTCTGTCGGAGGGCTTACTCTAATGAGTTCCGTTATATCCTGTCTCGTCCGTCCTGTTGTTACCGAAAAAGCGGTGACTAAGAAGGAATCGGAATTGACTCTTTGTTTTGAAGTACTTCCTTCTGCTAACAAGATCCAAATCAAGAAAGCAGTTGAGAAAATGTTCAAAGTGAAAGTGGACACAGTTCGTACGCTCAATAACGAAGGGAAATTGCGCCGCCGCGGCCGTTACGCTGGTTATCGCTCGGACTGGAAAAAAGCATATGTAGTGTTACAAGCTGGGCAGAAAATGCCTGAGTACGCGGAGATCTAAATCATGCCAATTAAAACGTTTAGACCGATTACTCCGAGCCGGCGCTTTACCTCGCTGGTTACCCGCGAAAACATTACCAAGCAAACGCCTGAAAAGTCGCTGGTTGAAGGTAAGAAGCGTACTGGTGGCCGTAACAACACTGGTCAGACCACATCTCGCTTCATCGGTGGCGGTCACAAGCAGGCTTATCGTATTATTGACTTCAAACGGGATAAAACGGGGGTTCCAGCTCGTGTAGCTTCGATCGAATATGATCCGAACCGCACCTGCCGCATCGCTTTGTTGCATTACGTTGATGGCGAAAAGCGCTACATTCTGGCTCCAGAAGGTTTGGCTGTTGGACAGACGATCACGTCCGGCCCAACAGCTGAAATCTTTGCCGGTAATGCGTTGCCGCTGAAGAATATTCCTCCTGGCACAGTCGTTCACAACGTGGAACTGCGGCCTGGCAAGGGTGGGCAAATGGCTCGTACTGCTGGTGCGCGCGCCCAATTGGTATCTCGTGAAGGGGCAGTAGCTTTGCTGAAGCTGCCAAGCGGTGAAACCCGCCGTGTTTCGGTGGATTGTTATGCAACGGTTGGTCCTGTTGGAAACGCTGAGCATGAAAATGCGAAAGCTGGAAAGGCCGGACGTACGCGTTGGTTGGGTAAGCGTCCGCATAACCGCGGCGTTTCGATGAACCCGGTCGATCACCCGCACGGTGGTGGCGAAGGCCGCACATCGGGTGGCCGTCACCCGGTTACGCCTTGGGGGCAGCCGACACGCGGCTTCAAGACACGCAATAACAAGCGCACCGATAAAGCGATTGTACAGCGCCGCAGTAGCAAGCGTTAGGAATTTGATCCAGCGCCGCAGTAGCAAGCGTTAGGTTGATCTAGCGCCGCAGCAGGAAGCGCTAAGTTGGCAGAAGAGATTTTAGGAATTAGCGAAGGGTAACGAAACCATATGGGCCGTTCATTAAAGAAAGGACCGTTCACAGACACCCACATTGCCGGGAAGATTGAGAAATTGAACGCGGCAAGTGAGAAGAAAGTGGTGAAGACGTGGTCGCGCCGTTCGACGATCATACCGAACTTTGTCGGTCATACCATAGCCGTACACAACGGGAAGAAGTTCATTCCGGTGTACGTGACGGAAAACATGGTTGGTCACAAGCTAGGTGAGTTTTCGCCGACGCGTACGTTTAAGGGTCACGCGGCAAAGACCGCCGAGAAAGGCGGCAAGCCCTCCTAATTGAGAGGGTTGCCAGGAGTTTGACATGGAAGCAAGAGCCGAAGCCAGATATATTCGCATGTCCGCACAAAAGGTGCGGCTGGTCGTAGACATGATCCGCGGTTGCCAAGCCGGCGATGCGATCACGATTCTGCGCACCACCAAAAAGCGAATTGCACCGACTGTTGAGAAAATTCTGCGAAGCGCAATCGCCAATGCGGAACATAAGTCGGAACACGTTGACGTTGACAAGCTCTACGTGTCCGAGGCGTATGTGAATGAAGGTCCTCGCCAGAAGCGGATCCGGCCTGCCCCAATGGGCCGTGCCTATCGCTATCAGCGCCGGAGCTCACACATCGTTGTAACAGTGGCCGAGAAGGCATAGCGGGAGAGACGAGAATAGCATGGGTCAG
The DNA here is from genome assembly GCA_038220135.1 of Bryobacterales bacterium. GTDB lineage: Bacteria > Acidobacteriota > Terriglobia > Bryobacterales > Bryobacteraceae > JANXSF01. Next base: position 3,866 of record JBBRJC010000438.1, read on the forward strand.
AAAGTACATCCCTACGGTTTCCGGTTGGGCGTCACCAAAACATGGCGCTCCCGCTGGTTCGCCAAGGCCGACTACGCAAAGCTGCTTGAAGAGGACTTGAAATTAAAGGCCACTTTGAATGCTCGCTTGAAGTCTGCTGGCGTAAGCTCGATCGAAGTTGATCGTCCAGGCAACAAGCTTCGCATTACGATTCGCACCTCCCGCCCCGGTATTATCATCGGGCGCAAGGGCGCTGAAATCGAAAAGCTGAAGCTGGATCTGAACAAGAAGACCGGTCGCGAAGTTTTCATCGATATTCAAGAAGTGCACAAGCCCGAACTTGACGCACAATTGGTTGCCGAATCGATTGCACTGCAACTGGAAAAGCGCGTGGCGTTCCGTCGTGCGATGCGCAAGGCTGTTGATTCAGCACAGCGTTTCGGTTGTAAGGGGATTAAGGTTCGTGTTTCCGGCCGCT
>JBBRJC010000439.1:0-4305 GCA_038220135.1 Bryobacterales bacterium
ACCAACGGGCCCCGCAACACCCAGCCAAAACAGTGGTGCAATCACTCCGTCGTTCAAACTTTCGGCGACTGTTTCAAACACAGCCCGAGTAATTTCCTGCTCGTCAAGCCCTGCTGTATCGCGGCCTACAATCATCGAAACCGCATGCCGGGCGGCATTCACATCGCCAGCCTTCAAACAAGTAATAACGGCCATCGCGTGTTCATCCAGGCTGCGCACAGCCAACAGCGAAAAGATCCAATAGATCTGAATCCACGGGGCCGGAAGCAAAACAGTCGAAGCATAAACCACGCTGCCGCTCAGCAGAACAACGGCCATCCACGCAAGGCAACCCGCCACAGCCAACGGCAACTCGCTACGGCGCAGCACCTTTTCAGCCGCAGCCGCAAGATTGCCGATGCCCACTACCGGATGCGGCAACCAACGCGGATCACCTACCGCGAAATCGAGCGCCACGCCACCAAGCAATTCCACCGGCGTCACCATCATGCCAGTAAATCCTCCAACACTTTTGGGTTGGAATGTTTCACAAGCCAGGTAGCCAGGCGATCATACATTTCCGATTTGTCGGCAACTGCAGGAACTGAAATGCCAAGTGTTTCGAGCACCACTTCGGCATGCTCAAACAGGCCATGCAGATACGTGCCGATAACACGGCCCGATTGCACGCCCTCCCCACTGCCGTCCGCCAATTGGACAAACGGCGACAGCGGGGCATGCGTTTCCGTTCGGCCCATATGAATCTCATAAGCCTGAAACCCGCGTTCACCACCGATCAACGCCGTAACAACTCGCGTCACTTTGTCCGGCAACAACACAGTAGTGACCGGCAATAATCCCAAGCCCGTAATGCTCTCAATAGCCGATTCCACAGCATCAGGATCGTCAATCCGCTGGCCCAGCATTTGATACCCGCCGCAGATCCCAACAATCTTCGCGCCTTGCGTATGCTGTTCCAAAAGCCACTGATCCAAGCCGCGCTCGCGCAGCCACAACAAATCTTCAATCGTGTTTTTCGTCCCAGGCAGGAAGATGACACGGAAATTCTTTGCCAATGGCCGGTCAATCCACGCAAGCTTTTCAAACAATCGAAAATCGGTGAAGTTGGAAATGCGGGGAAGACGAATCACCGCAACCTCAGCTCCATCCACGTCACCGGCACTTGGAATTGAAACGCTGTCCTCTTCGTCCAATCGCACATCTGGCGCGAATGGAAACACGCCAAGACAAGGAATGCCCAGCCGGTTTTCAAGGAACGTTACGCCTTCATCAAACAACCGTGGATCGCCATGAAAGCGATTAACCGCAAACGCGCGAATCAGCTTTCGATGCTCAGGCGGCAGCAACTCCATCGTGCCGACAAGCGAACCAAACACGCCCCCCCGTTCAATCTCCGCCACCAGCAATGCCTTCGCACCCACTGCTTCAGCAAACCGCAAATTCGTAAAATCGCGCTTCGCCAGATTCACTTCCGCAACACTGCCAGCACCTTCCAAAACAACAAATGGGAACTGCCCTTGCAATCGCCGAAAGCTTTCCAGCGACGCCTGCATCAGTTTATTTGAATGCTGGTAATAATCGAAGGCGGCGACGTTGCCCCAAACTTTCCCTCGCAGCACCACCTGCGAACCAGTAGCCGAATTCGGTTTCAGAAGCACCGGGTTCATGTCCGCCATCGGCGGTAAACCACACGCTTCAGCCTGCATCACCTGGGCACGGCCAATTTCTCCGCCTTCAATACAGGGGAAAGAATTGTTCGACATATTTTGCGCTTTGAAAGGTGCCACCGCAATGCCACGTTGATGCAGTAGCCTGCAAAATGCGGCGGTGAACCAACTCTTGCCGACGTGTGATGAAGTGCCGCCAATGAACAACGGGCCAGGCATACTACGCGGTGCTCCCCTGCTCACTCTGCCATTGCTTGATCCCTTGCTGCACTGCAAGATAAGCCGCGCGCCCAACTGCCGCACCCACCGCCGTATGCTTGCCCGCATAGAGTTGAGATGCACCCGCCATCGGCCACGCCAGCGCCATGTAATCGGTGCCCGTGCCACTTGCCGGTTCCTTAGAAACGATGCTGCGTACGCCGCTCTCCACCACTGCCAGCGCCTTCGCTTCAGATACCAGACACAGCGCTTCAAGTGCCGCTTCCATCGTCAACGGGATGCTCACTGCAACCAGCATGTTCATTGTGCCGAACGTCCAACCACCTTGTGGATCGCCTGCCCGCAAAGCGTTGCTCATACCCACTGTGCCCACGGCCCAAGCTTTGCAATCCGCCTCGCTTGCCGATGCCTCTGCCCACGCATGCTCTCGCCTGCTGGTCATAAATCCCAATGCATCGCTGACGCCTTGCGTATACATTTGCCCGCGCATCCAGTCCACAGGATCTGTCACATCCGCAATTTCGTTCTGCTGCAAATACAACCAGGCTGCCGTTTTTGTACGCTGAAACCCGCCATTAACAACACTCCAACTCAGCATGTTCCACTGTTCGGGGAAGCGTGCAATCAACCAACGCCCAGGCTGCTCCAGGGCATAGGGTTTATCTACCAAGCGCGCGACCACCTGGGCCCCTTATTTTCCTCGCCACGCAGACGCGCATCCTTGCCCAACTCACATTCAATCTGCCGGCCAAACAACCACAGCAGATCAGACAGGCGATTGATGTAGCGCAGAATGTTCGGCTGCAAAATCATCCCGTCCTCAATCAAACCCACCACCAGCCGTTCAGCACGGCGGCAAATTGTACGCGCCACATCGTAGGCTGCCGATGCCGGATCTTCACCAGGAATTGACCAGTCGCCAAGTATACCCGGCATCGCTTCAATCCGGTGAACGTGTGCAGTAAGCGCATCCAACATTGCGTCTTCAATCGGTGGAATTCCCTTCGGGCTTTCAGGCGGCGTAGAAATCGCCGAAGCCACTTTGAACAGTTCCTTCTGAATTGTTTTGGTCAATTTTGCCAGCTCTTCATTGCCGCAAATCGCACGGGCAAATCCCATGCTGGAAATCAATTCGTCCAGCGTTCCATAAGCCTCAACCCGAGGCGATGCCTTCGAAACCCGAATCCCCCCGGAAAGTCCCGTCTGTCCACCATCGCCTCTGGTTGTTGCTATCGACATCTATCGTTCTCCTAGCGGAAATTCAACTTCATACCAACGACTCCCGTGAGCTTGGGACTCCGGAATCCATTCTCGTAATACTCACGATTCAACAGGTTGTCCAGCTTTCCGTAAAGGCTCAGCTTTTGTGATTCGCGAGTCCATAAAACATGGCTAACAACAGCGTCCAGCTTGGTCAGCGATGGATATTGATAAGCGCGCGAACGGCCGGCCGCAAAAAGGGAATTGAAGTAGCTGGATGCCTGATACAGGTCAACCGTCAAACTGGTTTTCTTTCCCAATTGTTGATTGGCCATAAAGGTGAACATGTGCGGAACGATAGTGAACGCCTTGAAGAAGCCACGCACTGTTACATCCTGATCTGTATTGGAATTGGTGTAGGTGTAGGAGGTGTTCAAAATCGTCGACCGGAATGGATGCGCTTCAGCCGACAACTCTGCACCGCGCGAAATGCCACCAGCGCCGTTGAAGTATCCCGACGTACGGCCAAATGGATCAGTCCGCGCACTCACAACCACAGCAGTGGAATCAAACTGTGTAATCTGTACAATGCGCGTGTAGAAATAAGTGGCGCTCAAACGCACCTTATTCGCCGCGAAATATTGATCAACTCCAGCATCAAACGAGTTGTAGCGATCAGGCGAAAGACGTGGGTCACCATAAGCAGTAAAGGCAACGACAGCGGTTGTGGGATTGAAGAAAAATCCAGAACCGAAGCGTTCATATAGCGACGGTGCACGATACGAATTACCACCATGGGTGCGAAGTTTTGTACCGGACTTCGGCACAAAGTAAGAGACCGCAACGTCGCCTGTAAGCGCTCTCGGTGGTGCCGAAAGACTCAGGCTCGCGTAATTGTTTGCCGTGCCGGTTGTGATGAATTGCGGCCGTTGCAGCGAGAATATTTGCGTTCGTCCGGAAAACGAAATTTGCAATCTCTGATCCAATAACGAAATCTGATCCTGCAAATAGACCGCGTTTGAGCGTTGCTTAACGCGAGTATCGGTTGCCACACGTGTCGGCCCGAAAATTTTGTTATCTTCCTTGTCCAGGTAATCTTCCTGCTCAAACTCATACCCTGCCGAGATCGTGTTCCAACGTTTGATTCGGTAGGACAGCTTCGCGTCGAGTGTATCAATCGCTCCGTTAAACTGGCTGAAAGTTGAAGTCGCCGGCTGAA
>JBBRJC010000440.1:0-4300 GCA_038220135.1 Bryobacterales bacterium
CTCCATCCGAAACAACATCCCCACATCCATCGAATTCACATACAATGTCCGCGTAGCCGGATCAAACGACGCGCCGCCCCAATTTGTGCCACCGTTAGTACCGGGAAAAAGAACTGTCGGCTTCAAACCGAGGGGCGTATATAACGACCCAAAACTTGCCCCTTCCGCCAATTTCTCACAGTAAGCCTTCAGTTCCGGCGTCAAGCCTGTAAGCTCGTTCGGCTGCATTGATTGCCGGGCAAACGGCGGCGGCTTCATCGGGAATGGCTGCGTCGGCCAGGCTTGCTCCCCAGGTACTTCGCTTGGGGCTACAGGCCGCTCTGTAATCTCGAACAGCGGCTTGCCCGTCCGTCTGTCAAACAGAAACAGAAATCCAGTCTTGGTCACCTGTGCTACCGCCGGAATCGTCTTTCCATTACGCCGCGTTTCAACCAACACTGGTTGCGCCGGCAAATCGTAATCCCAAACGTTGTGATGAATCGTTTGAAAGTGCCAAATGCGCTTGCCAGTTGTTGCATTCAACGCCACAACAGAATCGCCAAACAATCCCTGCCCTCGCCGGTCTCCACCATAAAGATCGGTGGCTGGTGAAGTCAACGGCAAATAGACAATCCCGCGCTTTAGATCAACGCTGAGCACGCTCCATGCATTGGCCGCACCACGATCTTTCGCCGATTCCCCTTCCCATGTTTCAGCCCCATATTCGCCTTTATGGGGGATTGTGTGAAATGTCCAAACCAACTTACCAGTGTTCGCATCAAAAGCCCGCACATCGCCTGCAGGGCCGTGTGGCTCCCCATCGGGTGTGATGGAACCGCAAATTACAAGGTTCTTATAAACGGCTGGAGGCGAAGTCATGCCATAGCTTTTGTCTGGAAATTTATCGGCAACCCCGGAACGCAAATCGATCGACCCGCCTTGCCCAAACTGCGCATCAGGCTTGCCGGTCGCCGCATCAATCGAATACAAACGTCCCTGCAGCGTCCCATAAAAAAGCCGGCGCTTGCCCTTCGAATGCCAATACGCAGCACCCCGATGGATGAACAAATTATGCGCCTGTTTCAGATCCAGGTGAGGATTGAATTGCCAAATCTCTTTGCCACTATCCCCATCAATAGCAACCAGCCGATTGTAGGGTGTGGTGAGATACAACACGCCATCCACCATCAGTGGAGTGCCTTCAAAAGCAGTCCGCACTGGGATGGTTTTGCCATCGCTCATTTCGCCCGTATGGTAAGTCCATGCAGGCTTCAGCCCGGCCACATTCTCTTTGGTAATTTGCTTAAGAACCGAATACTTTGTTCCGCCCGCATCGCCGCCCCAATAACTCCAGTCTGCCGCCAATAGCGGCAAACTGAGAGCTGTTAAAAGGCAGGCAGTACGGCGCACAAATTAGTCTTTTTTTGAACCGCTGCTAGCTTGACGGGATTTTGCACGGTCCAGCTTCTTCTGAATGCCTGCAATGTCGATCCCCTCTTTCTCGCTCGGTGCCGATGATTCCCACGCCTGCACAGCCTTGGTCCACGTGTTCACCGCTTCCTTGACCTTGTCCTGCTTAAAGTAAACCTCCGCCAAATGATCATAGATAGTTGCATCACGCGGGCTGCGATCAATCGACTTCTTCAGCAAATCTTCGGCTTCCTCAAACTTGCCCTGGCGGAATGCAACCCACCCAAGGCTATCCAGATAAGCTCCGTTACCTGGATCCAATTCCAACGCTTTCTGCACCATCGTCCGCGCTTCCGGCAACTTCTGATTGCGGTCCGCAAACATATAACCCAGATAGTTCAGTGCCGATGCATTCTGCGGATTCATCTCAATCACCTTGCGGAATTCCACTTCAGCGACGTCGAACTTTTTCTGCTTTTCGTACATGGCCCCACGCGTGAAGTGAATGCCTTCCATCTCTTCCTTGGAAGAGTTCAGCTTCTCCGCTTCATCAATCGCCTTGGCCATTTCCGGAAAGTTCTTGGCCCGGTCGTAAATCTGAGCGATGGTCAGATACGTTTCACGATCCGAAGGCTTGCCGTCCATCAGTGCTTTTAGTGATTGCACCGCTTCCGCCGTGCGTCCCAGTTCGCCCAATGCGCTGGCACGGACAAATTGAATCATGCGATCTTTCGGGTACTTCTTCAACGCCTGATCTGCCTCATCCACAGCCTTCTGAAACTCATGCGCCTGACGAAAGGTGTCAATAACCTGCGCCGCAGACCGCGAGCCATTAGCCGGATCAAGTTCAGCCAACTGCTTGAAAACTTCAATAGCCTTGGCATGCTGATCGCTATTGCGAAGCATCAAACCCATACGTTCCAGCAGCACAGAACGGCTCTGTTTTTCAGCCGGTGAATAATTCCGCTTTTGCGTTGAGGTCAGCAGTTCCTTCAGCGAATTGACGGCTTCAGCCGTCTTACCTTGCGTCTCGTACAAATTCACTTCGTTGTACTTGATTTCCAGGTTAGCCGGCTCAATTTCCTTCGCCTTGTTGTGCTCCGCCCAGGCCTTGACCATCTGATTCTGCTGGCGGTAAATTTGCGACAAACGCAGCCGTGCACTAAAGTCTTTCGGATCCTGCTCGGCAATCTCTTCGTACAGCTTGCGGCCTTCTTCAATCTTATCGGCCATCAAATAAGTAGCAGCAAGTTGCTTTTTAATCTCGTCGTTGTCCGGCTGCAGCGAAAGCGCTTTCTTATAAGTCTCAGCAGCAAGGCTATAATCCTTCATCTGCTCGTAGGTTGCCGCAAGGGCCGTCAATGTGCGCAGTGATGGATTCTTGTCGGTTACTTTCTTCAGCAGTTCCGTGGCCCGTGTTGTATCGCCAACATCAGAGTAAACCAGCGCAAGGCCGGTCATCGCATCTTCGTTTTCGGCGTCGAACTCAAGAACCTTTTTGAACGCCTTTTCGGAATCAACGGAGTTGGTCGCCATCTTATGCAGGCGGCCCAGCATCAGCCAGCTTTCGGTATCCTTGGGTTCCTTCTCAGTAATCTTGGTGTACTGTTCGATCGCGCTTTTCAGCATCGCCTCGTTCAGCCCTTTCGATTGTGGATCACCGATCAGCCGCGAATAAATCCGGCCAAGAATGCGCCGCGGAAGAATATCGTTGGGGTTGTTCTTAATCGCTTCTTCAGCGTCCTTAACAGCCTCACGAATACGCCCACCCTGCACGTATAGGTCTGAAATATCTTCGGTGATAAAGGTTGCCGCAGGATCAGCCTTCAAGACACCCTTGAAGTGATCGATCGCTTTGTTGACGTATTCGCCCTTGTTGCCATAGGCACCTGCCAACTCACTATAAATGCGACCCATCGCGTAGTTATAGTACGCCGCTGCACGGTCTTCATCTTTCAGCGCCGGCTGCGCGACTAGTGTCGAGCCAGCAACCACCATTCCGAGAGCAAATTTACCGAGACGACCCATGTTTTTCGACCCTGACCTTTTTATCTATCCGGTGCCGCGCATAGGCGCTCGCCCGGATTGTTCCAATTCAATTTCCAGTATACTCCCGCCAAACCCTATAGATTGTTAGGCTAGATGGGTTGACGCATTATCTTCAGCCTTTAGTTACCGTGGTTGGCCCAACCGGAGCCGGAAAGAGCGATCTGGCGATTGCCATTGCCCAAGCCTTCTGCGGGGAGATTATCAACTGTGATTCCCTACAAACCTTCCGCTATTTTGAAATCGGAACCGCAAAAATTCCTCTCGCCGAACGCCGTGGCATAGTTCACCACATGATCGACGTCATTAATCCAGACGCATTAATGACCGCTGGCGAGTACGCCAGACTCGCAAGAGAAATGTTAAAAGATGTAACGAAACGTGGTAAGTTGCCCATTGTTTGCGGCGGAACCGGATTTTATTTACGAGCTTTGCTTGAAGGCTTGTCTCCCAGTCCGGAGCGGGACGAGGCCCTGCGCCATCGCTTGATGAAGTGCCGGGACCCGCACCGCCTGCTGCTGCGTCTGGATTCCCAGGCCGCCAATCGGATCGATGCCGCCGATGTAAACAAAGTGATTCGAGCGCTTGAGATTCGAATTCTTTCCGGCAAGCCCGCGCTTGAGTTAATGGCCGGCAAACGAGATGCCCTCGAAGGCTACCGAATTTTGAAGCTTGGCTTGAATCCGCCAAGGCTGCTGTTGAACGAGCGAATTAAACAGCGGTCAAAGAATATGTTTGCCGGTGGATTGCTCGATGAGGTGCGTTCCATATTGGCTATGGGATACCTTGAAACCGCCAAACCATTCGAAGCCATCGGCTATAAAGAAAGTTTGCAAGCCCTACACAGTGAGATTAGTGCTGCCCA
>JBBRJC010000441.1:0-4292 GCA_038220135.1 Bryobacterales bacterium
GAAGAGGGTGGTCGCATGGCCGCTCGCCGGTTGGCCGAAATCATTGGTGATAAAGGGAAGGTAGCGGTGATCGGATTTATGCCCGGTTCCGCAAGCACCATGGAGCGTGAACAAGGCTTCCAGGATGAGATGCGCCAGCACCACCCGAACATCAACATTGTGGCAATGCAATTCGGCATGGCCAATCGCGCCAAGGCGATGGCTGCAACGGAAAACGTACTCACCGCGCACCCCGATTTAGCCGGACTCTTCGCCGACAATGAATCCAGTCTGGCCGGTGCTGTCCAAGCGGTGAAGGGGCGCAACGCAAAGAACACCAAACTGGTGGGCTTCGACATCAGCGATCAATTTATCGCCGACATGAAAGCTGGATTTATCGACTCCATCGTGGTGCAAAATCCATTCAAAATGGGTTATGAATCGACGAAAGCAATTGGGCAAAAACTGCGTGGAGAAACGCCGGCAGCCAAGATTGACAGCGGCGCAACGTTGGTGAAGCCGGAGGATTTGGATAAGCCCGAAATCAAAAAGCTTCTCTTCCCTGACTTGTCAAAATACCTGAACGCTAGCGCTCATTAAGGCTGTGTCTATACTGAAGTGGATGACTCGCCAGCCGGAACAAATATCCAACGGGCTTGACGCCTTTCGCATAGAACTTCCTTCGTGGGGGTTCGCCAATACGGGCACTCGTTTCGGTAAATTTATCCAGTTTGCTGCAAGCAACTTCCATTGAAGAAAAATTCAGCGATGCAGGTCAGGTTCACAAGCTTACCGGTGCCTGCCAACAGTCGCCTTGCACGTTTTGTGGGATCTGCCGGAAGGCGTGGCCAGCGTTCCCGACGTGCAGCAATTGGCCGTCAAATTCGGAGTGGCCGCCGGGTCGATCAATTCCCAACGTTTTTCAAGATCAGATTTATAATCACGGCTCGCTGGGTAATCCCGATGCTGCAATCCGCCAAGCAGCACTCGAACACATTGTGGACAGCATCGAAATCGGCAAGGGCCTGAGCCGGGACTTTTCGCTGTGGTTTGCCGATGGGTCAAATTATCCAGGCACGCACAACATGCGCCATCGCCGTCAATGTTTCGCCGACGGCCTTGCTGCGGCGCATGCAAAACTTGGTGAATACAAACCCTTTGAACCAGCTTTCTATCACACCGACATTGCCGATTGGGGCATGGCGTATCTGCTATCGAAAGCCTCTGGCCTCAGGCAAAAGTGCTGGTGGATACCGGGCATCACTACCAGGCACAAAATATCGAACAGATTGTCTCCTGGCTTTTGGCCGACAATATGCTGGGTGGATTCCACTTCAACGATCGACGTTATGCTGATGACGACCTGACGCTCGGCTCCATTGATCCCTACCAGATTTTCCGCATCTTTCACGAGATTCGTTTCTTTGAATGGGAGACCGGGCAGAAGGCCGACATCGCGTACATGATCGACCAAAGCCACAATCTAAAGGGCAAGATCGAAGCGATGATTCAAACCGTTACTACGGCCCAGGAACTGTTTGCGAAGGCTGCGATTGTCGATCTGGAAAAATTGACCGCCGCCCAAAAATCAGCCAACCTTGTGGCTGCGGAAAACTGCTTGAAAGATGCGTTCTCAACCGATGTGCGACCGGCCATTCGCGAATGGTCAAAAGCACACGGCATGCCCGAAGATCCACTTACCGCATTTCATGCCGGTGGCTATCTGGAGCAGATCACTCCGAGCCCAACAAAGGCAGCGTTTCCAGCTACGCGTAGCTCAATTTGTTACGGCGTGTCCGAAGATCCACTTACCGCATTTCATACCGGTGGCTATCTGGAGCAGATCACTCCGAGAGCAACAAGGGCAGCGTTACCAGCTACGCGTAGCTCAATTTGTTACGTTCATGCCCGAAGATCCACTTGCCGCATTTCATGCCAGTGGCTATCTGGAGCAGATCACTCCGAGCCCAACAAAGGCAGCATTACCCGCTACGCGTAGCTCAACTTGTTCCGTTCATGCCCGAAGATCCACTTGCCGCATTTCATGCCAGCGGCTATCTGGAGCAGATCACTCCGAGCGCAACAAAGACAGCGTTACCAGATACGCGTAGCTCAATTTGTTCCGTTCATGCCCGAAGATCCACTTGCCGCATTTCATTCCAGTGGCTATCTGGAGCAGATCACTCCGAGCGCGACAAGCGCAACACAATTTGTTATGTTCATTGAGAACTGAGCTTTTGGCAATGCGTTAGACTCGTAGGCATCTATGCGTCTCCTTGTGCTTGCTTTTCTTGCGATTTTCGCTGCTTTCTCACAGACCACCGATGCTGTTCTGGGTGGCACGCTCACCGATTCCTCCGAGGCAGTTGTGCCCGAAGCGTTGGTGGCTGCACGCAACACAAATACCGGCGTGGAGTCGCGCACAAAAACCAATGCCGCTGGTGTTTACGTGTTCGCAGCATTGCCGCCGGGACCTTATTCGGTGACTGCTGAGCGCACCGGTTTTCGCAAGGCTCAGGTAAATAATCTGGTGTTGGAAGTGGGCGGCCGTGTGACCCGTAACTTCGTTTTGGAACTGGGCAACGTTACGGAAATCGTTGAAGTGCGCCAAGAACAAGTGAGCCTGAATGTTGCCACCAGCTCGGTTGGCGGCGTGTTGTCCGGCGCCAAAATTACCACTTTGCCCTTAACCGATCGCGACGTGTTGGGCCTGGTTTATACGCAAGCGGGCCTGGTGGGCGACAACTTTGCCGGCAGCCGCATTAGTGCTGTGAACGTCACTTTGGACGGTATCAATGTGCAGGATAATCGCTATCATTCGGGCGTAACATCAGTGTTCAAAAACTCGACCGATGCCATTGAAGAGGTACGAATTGTGACCTCGCCTGCCGATGCTGAATTTGGCCGCGGGTCTGGACAAATTCAAATGGTCTCGAAAAGCGGCACAAACGCCCTGCATGGAGCTGTGTTTGAACAGCATCGCAATACCGCCCTCAATGCCAATAACTTCTTCAACAATCTGCGTGGCCGCGATAAGTTTGGCAACGAAGTGAGTCCTCGCGATTTTCTGATTCGCAACCAGTTTGGTGGCAATATTTCCGGGCCTATTATGAAGAACAAAACCTTCTTCTTTTTCCTCTTTGAGGGTGACCGCATTCGCTCGCACGAAACAGTCAACTCGAAAACGTACACGGCAACTGCGCGGCAAGGCTTGTTCCGTTTCTTCCCCGGCGTGCGCAACGCAAATGCCAATGGGGCAGCACCCACGGTGGATGCAAATGGCAATCCGGTGAAACCAGCAAATGCTACTGGCGACCTGCAAACTGTAAGCATTTTAGGGCGTGATGCACTCCGCCCCACCGCGGATGCCACCATCGGAAAGTTGATTAGCGGCACGCCGCTGCCCAACGATTTTCGGAGCGGCGATGGTCTCAACGTAGCTGGATATCGTTGGCAGCGTTCTTCGCCCGACGATTTGCGCAAATTCCAATTTCGCATCGACCACAATTTCAACGAGAAGCATCGCCTGAATTGGAGCTTCAATACCGAACATCAGGATCAGGTAAATGGGTTCATGCCGCAACCCTATCCAACCGCACAAACGGACCTGCGTGCTACTCGAGCCAAACTGAATTCTTTCGGCTTCGTTTCCACGATTTCGTCAAACCTGATCAACGAATTTCACGCAGGTGCTCAGCGCGCCAAATACCGGCTTTACGCTCCCTGGGAACTATCCGGCACGGACCTTTTGCCACGTATAAGCGGGCTGCCATTCTTGTATGCATTTCCAGCGGCCGCAAGCTATGCCGACAATCCGATTGATACAAGCAACGACCCACAAGGACGTTTGAGCCCCGTCTATCAGGCCTCGGACAACGTAACGTATATACGCGGCAAGCATGCAATCAAGGCCGGCGTCGAACTGCGCTTTGTCTCTTCCAATGGCTTCAACTCATTCGGCGTAATGCCGCGTGCCAACATTGGCGTGGGTGGAGTTCCGGTTACCAATATTGCCGGCACAGTCCCAGGCGGAATTACGGGGATCGGGAACAACGCGAATCCTGCGCAGAATCTGCTGCTGGCTTTGAGCGGATCCATTGCCTCCATCGATCAATCGTTCAATTCCCCGGGTGGCAAAAATCCGGTTTATCTTCCAGGGGAAACCAAGCAGCGGACGTGGCGTACTCGCGAAATGAGCTGGTTTGTGAAGGACGACTATAAACTGACTCCGAACATTTTGCTGAACATCGGTATGCGCTACGAATATTACGGAGTGCCCTACGATGCCAATGGAAAAACTGCTTCGCTGGTAG
>JBBRJC010000442.1:0-4285 GCA_038220135.1 Bryobacterales bacterium
GTAAGCTCGTCCGAAGCTGAAATTTCCAGATGGATAGTCGGGGCGAAAAGTGTTGAACTGGCCGTAAAGCAAATCGAAACCAGTCTTCAGCGCATGCGATCGTTTGAGCCAGGTAAAGTGCGCTTGAAACTCGGGTGTCGATTCCGCATCAATATTATGGGAGGCGCGATCAGGTCCGATTGCTGTGAAATCTGTAATGTTGATGCGCGGGAAAAGTGCGTCAGCCGAAGCTGTCTTTAGATATTTGGGCAGGCCGATGCTGGTGATGTCAAACCCTACACTAAGCGGCGTCAGCTTAACCAGCGAGCGGGTGTACCCTGCCCGGAATTCACCAACCAGATTAGGCGAGAACGTGTGTGTATCACTGAGCCCATAAGTCTGCCCGATCGAGAGTTGGTTGCCGCCACCATTGGTTCCCTCTCCCGGGAATGCGATATTGCTGAACGGGCTGGTGCGCGGCGCTTTCTGATATCCAAAGCGAAAGAAAAGCCGGTTCCTATCACTAAAGTTCTGATCAACGCGGGAAAAGTATTTATCGACATGCGTGATCAAAGGAAAGCTCTGTGACCAATTGGTTTGCAGTACCGGTGAGATAGAAAGGGTCGGCTCTGGATAGTTGCCAATCAACTTCCTCATGATCGGATCAATGCGACTGGCAGGAATCACATTGCCGGGGAAAAACCCGCGACCGTACCCACTTTTCTGACTCGGATCGGCAACGGTGGTGGCAGGGTCATAGATTCGGATCAATGCATTGGTGCTGGTTAAGGTCTGGGAAAAATCGCCAGTTTTTTGCAGCGCCGTTGGAACGTTCGCTGTCGGCGTACTAACTCCATGGTCGTTCACCTGCTCGTAGTTAAAGAAGAAAAACGTCTTGTTCATCCCCTTGTACAAGTGCGGTATAACTACAGGACCAGAGATAGCGAATCCGTATTCGTTGTGCCGCTGCCGTCCTTTTAACACATTATTTGTGTTGTTCGCCCAAGTGTTCGCATTCAACTTGTCGTTGCGCAAATAGTCGTAAAAACTGCCATGAAGTTGATTGGAACCCGATCTACCCGCGGCGGCAATAACGCCGCCGGCGGAACGGCCGTACTCTGCCGAAAAATTGTTGGTTATGAATCGGATCTCCTGAATTGCTTCCTGAGGTGGCGTGTACGCATTATCGAGGGTTGAATTGTTCCGCGTGTCTTGACCGTCAAGCAGGATGGCGGTGGTGTTGGAACGTCCGCCACTGACAATCGGACCAGTTCCAGTATTACCCGTCGCGATCACACCCGGTGAGAGTGTCAACAAAGAATAGGGATTGCGACCGGTTGGGAGTTCGATAATTTGAACGGCTCCCGTAACGTATCCCATCGACGAACTTGCCTGGTCGATTAGCACTGCATTGGACGAAACTGTCACTTCCTCATGCAAGCTTCCGGTTTTCAACGCGAAGTTGATAGTTGCTATCTGACCGACCAGAACCGGAACATCCGTAACCCTGTTTGTGGAAAACCCAGCCATTTCGACAACCACACGATACTTGCCAGCTATCAGATAAGGAATCTTGTAGTATCCGTCGGTGGTGGTTTCGCTAACAGCTATAACACCGGTGGCTTGGTTGGTTGCGCTTACCTTCGCCCTAGGGACCGAAGCCCCAGTCGGGTCGATAACGGCACCGGTAATTGCCCCCTGCTCTGCTTGCGCCCAGCAAGCTGACGAGGACAATAGTGCAGTTCCCAACAGCGTGATGATGGTCCTCAAATTGTGCGCCATGGCAAAATTCTCCTCTTTGTGGCACTCGATAACACAGTGTCTGAATGAGTATAGCCCCGATTTGCTTACGGGAACAGGTTAGGTTTAGAACCTAACGTCAGTGTAAACATTTGAAAAGAAAAGCTTCGGTCGACGTTTATCCTTCTAACAGTAGCTACGGCGTGATATGCTAATTTCCGAAGGGGTTTCAATGTCCGACAGACCATCTCAGACCGGCGAAATCCTCGGAAACCCAATTACCCTTCGCGAACTCCTGGGCGAAATACTTACAAGCCCTGCATTTAAGGGAAGCCGGCGTAGTCAGCAATTCCTCCAACATATAGTGAATCGGACAATCGATGGCCGCGCTGACGAACTGAAGGAACGCAATCTTGGGGTGGAATTATTTGCCCGGCCCGCCACTTACGATACCGGCGAAGATGCCATTGTCCGGGTCACTGCCTCGGACGTCCGAAAACGGCTGCAGCAGTTCTATCTGGTCAACAACCCGGAAATTCGAATCGAACTGGTGTCTGGTTCCTATACTCCTGAGTTTCGGCGGGTAGAGCTAACCGTGGTGGAACCCAAGCAAATCGCCGAGGTGAAACATCCGGCAAAAGTTGGGCGGCCCTGGGGTCGTGTTGCATTATGCGGTGCCGCAGCGCTGCTGATTTTGGCCAGCCTCGGCCTTTGGGCGCGCCAGCATTCTGCAAATTTGTCGGTTGGCAACATCTCCCCCTGGTCAAGAATCCTTAAACCAAACCGCCAAACAGTGTTAGTGCTTTCCGACCCGGACATCTCAGCGGCTCAGAGTCTGATGGCCGCGCCGCTATCATTGTCAGATTACGCCAACGGGAATTATTGGCCCAATCTTGGTGCATTCAGTCCGGATTTACAACGGTCACTGCGGACGATGCGCGGGGCCAACGTGCCAGCAGTAGACGTGGCGACCGCTCTTAATATAGATAGACTGGCACAAACTGTGACAGCCCAAGTTAAAACCAGCCCGGCGCGGACCTTGAAGTTGGCGGATTTCAAAACGGACGGCGACTTCATATTACTGGGCAGTCCGCGCTCTAATCCATGGAGCGGGCTGTTTCAAGACCAACTGGATTTCGATTTCGTTTACGATGGCGGCCAGGAAGTAATCCGTAACAAAAGCGTCCGGCCCGGCGAAAAGGTTAGCTACATACCAACCACTCGTGGATGGGGTACGGGCCAAGCATTTGCCATCGTCGCGCTCTTGACAAACCCTGGTCAGAGCGGCTCGATTCTACTGCTGGCTGGAACACAGGCCGAGGGTACTGAGGCGGCCGGCAAACTGGTCACCAACCTGGAAGCGCTCACGCGGACGCTGGAAAAGTGTGCCGTCAAGCAGGGTGATTCGCAAGGCAATTTCGAGATGCTGTTGGAGGTTCACACTATGGCCGGATCGCCGAATACTTTCGACGTCGCCGCTTGCCATGTTTTGACTAATCAGCCCAAGCCTTAAAGCCAGGTATTTTGTTACCAATCCCAGCAAGTAAAACCGACCGCAATTGCTACCATAGAGGATATGGCTCAACACGCAACTTATGAAGATGTAAACCTGATTCTGCGCCTCTACGAAATGCGCCGCGAAGACAAAATGCGCGACGCCAGGGCTTGGTTTGCTGGCAATTTCAAGCCGGCTTCCCTGGCCGAAATGCTGGAACAATTCCCCATGGGTTCAGAAGCCAGCACACACATGCGCCAAGTGGTTTCCTATTGGGAAATGGTGGCCAGTTTTATGACCTCCGATGTGCTCAATAAAGAACTCTATTTCCAAAGTGGCCAGGAATTGCTGATGGTTTGGACAAGGCTCAAAGCAGTGGTGCCGGAAATGCGTGCTGCATTCAGCAACCCCTCACTTTATGCCAATTTGGAAGCAGTTGCAAACGACTATATTGCCTTCATGAACGGTAAAGACCCCGGTGCCTATGCCGCGTTTGAAGCACGTATTAATGGCATGGTAAAGAAGTAGAATCGACCTATGCGTCAGGCTGCGGAATTCTTCGGCGACCAGGAAATGGACCTACTCTATATCGCCAAACGTCTAAAGGACGCTCAAAAACTGGAAGGTGTTTTGGATAGCGCAGATGTTGATTACGCCATCGAAACTGACACCTACCAGGGCGGCGTAGTGTTCCGCACCGAACGCGTGGGGGCCTTTTTTTATGTGCTCCCGGACGAGTTGGAGCGTGCGCAAGGCGTGCTTACTGGTAACGGTTATAAGCCACACAAGTTATAGCAAGGCCTATGCAGTTGATTATATTTCTCGAAGCGTCGGGGAGTCTACTCCTTCGGGGTTGCCGACAAGATCATGGCCAACGAACATGAAGCCTGGATTGACGCCGGTCAACTGACATGGCACATTGGCTTTCCAGCATAACGTTGTGGAACTCACTTCAAGCCTTGCGTTCCGCAGCCTTCGGCATAAACGCCCCAGGCAGCCAGAAATCGGTCCACACCAACTTGCATTCTTTGACCATCACAATCCCATGCTCGCATCGATTGCCGCCACCAA
>JBBRJC010000443.1:0-4284 GCA_038220135.1 Bryobacterales bacterium
AGGTGTTCTCTAGATTGCCGGGCGCTGTGTGTTCGAGCGGGCGATTTGAATGCCCATCTATTTCGCGGACACTGGTGTGAGGTTCCGTTTGCCTGAATGTGTTTTTGCTCTGCCAATCGAGTAACAGGGCGGTTCACGTGAGCCGGTCAGATGTTCTCTAGATTGCCAGGCGCTGAGTGTTCGAGCGGGCGATTTGAATGCCCATCTATTTCGCGGACACCTACACAAGAAGCAAGCTTATCCAAATAGTCCAAACCAGCCTTTCTTCTTGTTGGAAGCCATTCGAGGTAGCTGCACTTCACCTTTACCGGTAACCACGGCGCGGGGATTTGATTCGAACAGCAATTCCGCAACTTCTTCGCCGCGCCGGCTGGCAACCAATGCCCTGGCATCGTCTAACCGCGTGTGCCGGTATACGGCATCGTGTGCGTCACTGGCAATGAAATGAACAAGATTGCGATCCATTAACTCCCAACCCTGCTGACTGAACTTGGTGCCGAAAGTGCCCAAAATCGACATAGCGGTTACTTGAATAAAACAACCGTCGTTTATCCAGGCTTGAAGCTGGTGAACATCCTTCATCAGTGTGTCGTTACGTTCGGGATGGGTGATAATGGGCACCATTCCGCGACTCAATAGCTGGCTGAAAACGTTTGTGATTCCCAGAGGAATGGTCATGTCTGGAAATTCTACCAGCAGATGTTGGCGGCCATTGATCGTGTATTTCTTCGGATTTGCCAAGGCGTCTTCGATGTTTTCGAAGTTCAAATGGAAGTCGCATCCGCGATGGATTGTGAGTGTGGAGGGCCCCTGAGCTGTCAGCGTTTTGATTCGTTCATCAATGATCGCGGGTGAAAATGGGTAACGGCTGTTGGCATGCGGTGTAGCCACAATATCGGTGGTTCCCGAGGATGCCGCAATCCGCAACATTTCCAGGCTTTCCTCGATCGTTTTTGACCCATCGTCAAGGTCCCAAAGTATGTGCGAGTGGATGTCAACCATGGTTGGTGGCCTCTTACTTACAATGTAGCAAGTCTCGACCTTGGATTAGTCGTGGGAGCCAGACCCCATAAATCGAACGAAGAAGTAAACGGAAATCACCAAAACCACGAGCAACGTTCCCCAGCCGATCCCTTTGCTCTGCTGGGATTTGCTGGCATGGAAGATTGCGGACAATCCAACTTGCTTTTTGTGGGATGTGAGCCCCTTGCGGGCGCCATCCAGAAAGCGGACCTCCCACTTTTGCAGCCGTACCCGGCTGATGTTGAGTTCAGCGGCAACACGTTGGGAATCTTCCCCACGAAGGACGCGCAATACCGCCCCATATTTCGCATCGGCGGTAAATTGGAGGGATTGCGACGGCCCTCCTAAATGAGATTCAAACGGCACGATTCATATAATACAATTAAAAGGATCGAAAAGAAACACAAGAGGTTCTTTGCCTGCACGAATCGTTTTGCTCGCCCTGTGCCTTGCTGTCGGCATTTCTGCCGGATGGCTGCTTGCCTATGGTCCAACGGAAATAGTCCAGAGCCAGCTCCCGCTGGTGCCCACGGATCTGCCTTCGTTGAAAGCCAACCTTGCGGGAAATCCCGTTTCTCCTTTTCGGTGGCTGGAGTTGGCGGAAGGATTGGCAGCAGCCGGAGATACCGAAAAAGCCCGCGCCGCATTTTTGCAGGCTCAAAAGCAGGGCCCACAAATTCCAGCAGTCTGGGTTCGCACAGCCAATTTCTATTTTCTGCATAATGAGCCGGACAAAGGCGTCACTGCTGTTGCGAAGGTTCTGGAAATCACCAAGGCTTATGACGATTTCGTATTTAACTATTTCGACCAGTTTGCCCCGGGGCGAGAACAGATTTATAAAGCAATTCTGGATGACCGGCGGGCTTCACGATCCTACTTAACCTACCTGATGGCTCGATCAAGAACCGAAGAAGCTCTGGCGATGTGGGATCAAACGGCCAAACGCAGCTATGGGGACCAGCCGCTGCTGCTGTCGTATTTAGCATTTCTAACTCGGCAAAAGGAGTACCAGATGGCTTCCAAGCTTTGGGCTGCTTCCTTGCCCGCTGACCAGCGCAAAGGTTACCCGACTGGCAACTTGATCTACAATGCCGGCTTTGAGTTTGAGCCTTCGGGAAGCATTCTCGATTGGACGATAACACCGCTTCCAACGGTCGAAATCGAGATCAGCAAGAACGAAGCCAATTCCGGCAAGCAGTCACTCCGGGTGAAGTTTCCTTCTATATCGAATATCAACTTTCAGAACGTAACACAAATCGTTTCAATCTCTTCTGCGGGCAACTACGGCTTCAAAGCTATGCTCAAAATGGATGGAATTACGACGGATCAAGGTGTACGGTTCTGCTTTGAAGATGCTGATACCCCGGCGCGCTTCCGCTTCCAAACGGAACCGGTCAGGGGAACAAGCGATTGGACTGCGATTACTGCCAATCTTGCGATTCCGGCGGCAACGCATGGGCTCAAAATTGGCGTTTGCCGGATGCCATCGCAGAAGTTTGACAACAAAGTGTCGGGCACCTTTTGGGTTGATGATATGTCGCTGCAGTTAGGCGTCGCGCACTAAACCGGCGACCCAGGCCACCACCAAGCCGTTTGCAGGTATATATAAGTTAAAATCGGCGCTGCTATGGAGCATGATTGCGGTTAGCGCGCCCACGCAACCTAATGCTATGGCGCTGTCTGCCTTGCCAGCCGAATAATTGTGGAACGCTCTGGTATAGATCAGGAGCAGGATGGCGATTACTACTGCGAAGCCGGTAAGACCAAATTCTGCCAGGATTTGCATATAGTCATTGTGGGCATAATCCACGGTTTGTTCAGCCGCCACCGCTTTGTAGGGCATGAAGCACGATTCGTAGGCGCCTAACCCACAACCTGAGACTGGATAGGCCTTGACCAGGGGCACGGTTTGCCGCCAATATTCGAGACGGCTGTCGGCATCCTCTTTATCGTCAGATGAGGACATGGAGGCGAACCGCTCGGCCAGACGATCAGTCGGCAGGAAAATGAAGGCGGCTGCGAAAAACAAAGCCAATACGCCAACCGGGATCAAACGCAATTTCCCACTTCCACGGCTGGAGATGACCATAGCCGTCGCAGCCATAACAAATAGAGATACGATGGCTGCAATGAATCCCATTCTGGAACTGGACCGCACGATGCCAAGCATCATGATGGCTGAAGAACCGAAGAACAGGCAACTGAGCAGAGCAGGCTTTAATGGGGAACTGAAGCGATCCTGATTACGGCCTAACATGTTCACCCCCACCATTACTGTAAGAGGCAGGCACATTTCGAGCAAACCGGCGTAGTGGTTGCGATTGACGAAAGTACCCGAGGAAATTTCGATACCGGAACTGGCTTGGAATACTCCAAGCGCACCTTCCAATGTGCCCACAAATACAAGCGGCAAAACCGGGATCCACAGGGCATCTTTAAACTTCCCGGCAAGTTGCCTTACCAACAGATACACCAGGACGTAACCGAATAGTGTGACTACCTTCTCTCGAGTTGCCAAGGGAACGGCACTCAAAGTGGCGAAACCAGGTGCGGAGCCCAGGAAAGGCAATAGGGACTGCGACTCTGCGGCACGTTGTGGTGATAGTAAACCTACCAGGCCGGCCGGTAGTGGAACAATTTGCAGGATAGCCAGGCCAAGCATGGCGGCAAGCAGGTAATAGATCATATTAGGATGATTTCGGTTCCGTGTCGCGTCAGGCCGATTAACGGCCCAGAAGGATAAACCGGCAAGTGCAATGCCAACTAGCGTTGCTTGCCAATCATGCAATTCTACAGCACCGTCCCGCAATACCGCATAAGCCCAGGCTAAGGATAGAAGTATGAGAGATAAAATAGCAGACATTTGGATACGATAGCAAAAAAGCTGGCCACTCCGTTAAGGAATAGCCAGCTCTTTTAAGACATGAAGCTTTCAGTTTAGAGTGAGCTCTTGCGACGAACAAACAGCAGGCCAGCAATGCCAAGAGCGCAAAGTGACATTGTTGCCGGTTCAGGTACTACACCGACTGTAGAAATGACTGTATTTCCGGCCAAAACATAGGTGCCTGAAGCGTAGTTAAATGGATTATTACGAGCATAGGCATCAATACATGCATAACCGCAGCCAGCGGAGAACTGGAAAGAATCACCCAAGCCAGAAAACCAGATTTCGTCCACCAGAGTTGCATCAGTACCGGGGTTGCCCTAGTTATAAAACGTGCCACCGTTGCGGCCAACCAGATCTATTCCGAATGTTCCACC
>JBBRJC010000444.1:0-4284 GCA_038220135.1 Bryobacterales bacterium
AGGCGTTAGCGCCGCACTTCTGGCGGCTTTGCTGCAAGGGGCGTTTCTACAGTCCACTCCAGAAGGCAGCCAAATTGAGGCATGGTTTGCACGCCTCAATCAATTTCTGTTGGAACGTACCGGCGGCGAAAAGTATGCCACTTTGTGCTACGCCGCAATTGCGCGGGATGGTGCAGTGGACTGGGTGAATGCGGGCCATTGCTCGCCCATGCTGGTTCGCGTAAACGGAGCAGTGGAAACGCTGCCACCAAGCGGCATGCCAGTGGGCATGTTGGAAGAAGCAAGTTTCGCGATTCAACATGGAAAGCTTGCTGCAGGCGAAAAAGTTCTGCTCTACACCGATGGCCTATCGGAAGCCAGGAATGCTGTGGGCGAATTTTACGAAACACGCCGCCTGCGCCACTTTCTGGAAGCTAACGCTCACCATACGGCCATGGAAATTGCCCGCCGCTTGCGCGAAGAAATCCTCGGCTTTATTGCGAGCGCTCCGCAGCAGGACGACATCACTGTGCTGATTGTCGAGTACGCGGGCTAGCCTTCATTAACGCCTTCCACAGCACTTCATCGAACGGTGGTTCGCCATCAGCATCGCTGTTGGCTCCAGTGCGCGTCACCACTAATTCCAGACTGGGCACCACATAAATCTTGCGCCCCAATGCACCCAGCGCTGCAACCAAATCTTTCGACGCGCCTGGTATCAACTGGTTCGCCTGCTTGCCATTTGGCCGCACGGTTGGCCGCCCATTCAACCACCACAAATAGCCGTAGCTCCTGTTCAGCGGTTGCGATGTATCAAGCGCTTCGCGCAAATACGAAGCACTAACTATCGGCTTGCCATTCCATTTCCCATCCGCCTGAACCATCAATCCAAAGCGAGCCATGTCACGAGCCGTCGTCATCAAACCCAGTAAACCAGGCATCGCCGCGCGCTCCACCCATTTCGAATCGCTCATTCCCAGTGGCTCAAACAACCACTCCTTCGACAGTTCGTTGATCGATTTGCCCGATGCCTTCCCCAGCAGCCGAGGCAGCTTCTGATAGGCAACAGTGTTGTAGCGCCACTTCGTACCCGCTGCTGCTTCCACTTCCAGCGCATCACTCAGCCCACTGGTCATCGTCAACAAATGCCGAATCGTGATTGCCGTTTCCTTTTCGCCAGCCTTTGACCAACTCTGCCCCAAATACTTCGCCACCGCATCATCCAACCGCAGCAGTTTCTTTTCCTGCGCAATGCCAATCAGCACCGACGTGATGCTTTTCTGCACAGATGCCACATCTTCCGGGGTAACCGGATTGCGCCAATTCTTTTCCGCCAGAATTTTCCCACGATACAAAACCACCATCGAAGACGACCGCCGCGCCCCAGCCACATCCAGCGCTTCGTTCAAAGCATCGGCGTTCCAACCAACTTCAGCCGGAGTGATGCGCGCCCACTCGCCAGCCCCGGGAAAGTACAATCCGTCCGCTGCATGCAGCCCGCCCACCAAGCTAAGAAGCCAAATCCATTTCATGCCAGGAATTATACAACGTACCCTGATAGAATCGTTGTCCAATACCTCGCGATGAAGATCAAATCAATTCAAGCCTTCGGGCTCCGTGGCCGCACTCCTGAAGGCGGCTGGTCCAACGAATTACAACCGGATGATTGCGTCCACACTCTAATTGCCGTTGTCACCGATGATGGCCTCATCGGCTGGGGCTCTGTCTTCACAAGTGAAGCCCTGGTGAAAGCGTCGCTCGATATTCTGCGTCCACTCTACCAGGGAGAAAACCCGCTGGAACCGGAGCGCGTCACTGAAAAGCTTCACCAAAATACGTTCTGGCTTGGGCGCGGCGGATCGATCACACACACCATCAGCGGCATTGATATTGGCATGTGGGACATCCTCGGTAAAGTGACAAAGCAGCCCGTTGGCCGCCTGCTTGGGGGCCGCTATAGGGAACGTGTCCGCCCCTACGCTTCGCTGCTAATGCGCGACCCTGAACGCATGGCTGGTGAACTGCTTCCAGTAAAAGCGCAAGGCTTCACCGCATTCAAAATCGGTTGGGGTCCGTTCGGCCGCAAGAGTGCAGCGGTGGATGAAGCGATTGTCGCCGAAGCCCGAAAAGCCGTCGGAGATCAGTCGCTGCTTATGGTTGACGCTGGAGCAAGCGACGCCTTCTGGCCCCAGAATTTCAAGTGGGCCTTGCGCACTGCCGATATGTTGGCCGCCTATAATGTGCACTGGTTTGAAGAGGCCCTGGTGCCCGACGCGCTGGAAGATTACGTGGCCCTTCGCCGCGCCTCCAAAGTTCCCATCAGCGGTGGTGAAGTGTTGACGCGCCGCCAGTCGTTTCAACCTTGGATCACAGCCGGGGCGTTCGATATTATTCAGCCCGACGTCACCAAAGTTGGAGGCATCAGCGAAGAGCGCCAAATCGCCCGCATGGCCGCAGATCACGGCATCCGCTTCATCCCGCATGGCTGGAATACCGCAGTAGGATTGGCTGCCGATTTGCATCTCGCCTCAGCCTTCCCCGGCACTGATCTTGTAGAATACCTCACCGGCTCTCCATTTATTGACGATCTGATCACAGGTGGCTGGCATCTTGATCAAGACGGTATGCTCCCCATTCCCACAACGCCCGGCCTCGGAATCGAAATCAATCTCGAAGCCCTGGCCGAATTTTCAAACACAGATGTCCAGCACTTACGGGCGCTATGTGACTGATCGCCGCATCCAATCCGGACCGATGCTGGTGGCGCTGCTCTGGGGCGCCTTCGCGCTGAATTATGCGGATCGTCAACTGCCGTTTTCCATCTTCCCTGCACTCCAACGGGATCTCGGTTTCAGCGGCGCACAATTGGGTCTCATCGGCAGTATATTCATGTGGATCTACGCCATGTCGATGCCCATAGCCGGGCGCATGGCAGACCTCTTCCGTCGCGACCGCATGATCCTTAGCAGCATCCTGTTGTGGAGCCTGGCCACCATCGGTTCCGGCCTTGCCGTATCGGTGCCAACGTTCCTCGCCTGCCGAGCTTTTATCGGCGTTACTGAAGCGCTTTACTATCCAGCCGCAGCCGGTCTGATTGCGCAATTCCACTCTGCCGCCAATCGTTCAAAAGCGTTAGGTTTGCACCAGACGGCCCAATTTGCAGGCCTTGCAGTGGGCGGCTGGTACGGTGGCTACACGGCTGACAATTTCAGTTGGCGCATGGGTTTTATCTTCGCCGGCATCGCCGGCATTTTATACGCTGTATTGTTAGGGTTCAAAGTTCCGCACCGCGAAGTGCCTTCGCCGCCCGCAGGCAAAACTGGATGGCGTACGATGCTCGACCCGTTTCGATCATTCTGTTTTATTGCACTTTCGGTATCCTTCTTCGCCCACTGCGCAATGCTCTGGGTATTCTACGCCTGGTACCCGTCGTTTCTATATGAGCGCTATCACCTGACAATGACCGAAAGCGGTTGGAATGCAACGTTGTTTGTGCAGGTGAGCTGTGCAATTGGCGTATTTCTGGGTGCAGCACTCGCAGACCGCTTAACGGCAAAGGTGGCAGCTGCACGATTCTACGTTTTGGCCGTGGGGATTTTGTTGTCTACTCCGATGGGTTATCTGACGTTTGCTACGCATGAACTGAACACCGCGCGTCTGTGCTCAGCGCTGTATGGTTTATTCGCCGGCTTCATTGCGGCAAACGCATTTGCAGCGGCCTTTGATGTAGTGGCGGCGCACAACCACAGCTTCGCAGCCGGTGCGTTGAATATGGCTGGAGGGCTGGCGTCGGCCGCGTCGATTTATGCTGCGGGAATTTTGAAGAATTCGATTGGATTTGAGGGAATGCTGTTATGGGTGGGCGCAGTGGCGATGGCCTCAGCGATTGTGATGGTTGGTGTGGCGTTTCGCAGGTTTGGCAAAGAGCATTTGCGGATCTGAGTTTGGCCCCTACTGATACTTCTGCGCCGCCCGTGCCCGAAACAGCACATGCCGCCTCAAGTGTTCTTCCGCCACCAGTGGATGATCAAAATCCCCCGCCAAGTCCCGTCGCATTCCAATGTTCTCCATCACCCGCATCGACCGTTCATTCCCGGCCACCGTGAAAGCCAAAACCTCAGTCAAAGCAAGTCGTTCAAATGCCAGGGCCATTACCGCCTTGGCCGCTTCGGTCGCATATCCACGCCCCCAAAATGGACGAGCCAGCCGCCACAAAATCTCAACGCATGGAGTGAATGCCACTTCAAATTCAGGAACCCACAATCCCACAATTCCGGCGAACTCCCCATCTGCCTCAACTGCGTA
>JBBRJC010000445.1:0-4279 GCA_038220135.1 Bryobacterales bacterium
ACCTCGCCGTCGTCAACCTATCAAGAACCAGAACTTCTACAATTCATAGGCCAGGGATCACCATGGTCTGCCTCGCCGATCTACACGCCCCCCGCCCCATTCCCCGGTCACAGTTCTGCCGCCGAATGTGCGATGAAACGGAACATAGACTCGGGCTCGAAATCGTGCTCCTCGAAAAACGGGGACCCTTCGGGCAAAGCTGGAAACCAATTTCAGCCGCTCATCGGCTTACCACTGGCGTGGAGTGCCGGCACCAATGGCCCCATCACTACGGAACCGATCATCGCCGTCATGAAAACAGCCGCCGATTTTGAGAAATTCAAAGGCAAGTTGCGCGGCAAGATTGTGCTCACTATGGACCCGAAAGAGGTAGCCATGGTAGCGGACCGTACGTCATTCGCGTGGATCGGGCTTCCTGGCTTCGGTTTCCTGAACAGGATCCGATGGAGTATTCAACCCGGAACGCACCACTGAAGCTTGGGGGAAAAAGCCATTCGACCCTCATGTACGAAACTTTTCGTTGACAACTACGAATCTTTTCGTATATGCTGATTTCGATGGCACCCCACCCAGCAAAAGCGCTTCCCAAACCAACCGATTCTGAACTGGAACTGCTCCGCGTTTTGTGGAAGATTGGCCCCGCAACTGTTCGTCAGGTTCATGAATCACAAGATCCGGCCAAGACCTCGGGCTATACTACCACGCTGAAGCTAATGCAGATTATGGCTGAAAAAGGGCTGGTGCAACGGGACGAATCGGCGAAAGCGCATCTTTATTCAGCCACCCTTACCGAACAGCACGCACGGAAACGGATGGTGGGCGAACTGGTGGACCGCCTTTTTGCCGGCTCCACTACGCAGTTGGTTTTGCATGCCCTAGCGAATCGAAAATCGTCACCCAAAGAGCTTAAAGAAATCCGGGAGCTGATAGGCAAATACGAGAGGGAGAAATCATGAATACGCTGGCATGGACACTTATCCATTTCCTATGGCAGGGCGCGTTGATTTCGGTGGCTTATCTGATTCTGGATCTGTTGCTCGAAAGTTCCACGGCTAGGGTTCGGTACACGGTGGCATGCTTCACATTGCTGTTGATGGCACTGATGCCGACGGGTACGTTTCTCTACTTATTGGGGCAAAAACAGGCGGTTCTTTACCAATTGCCAGCAGCGGGATCCAACCCTTGGCTGAGTTCGATTGTTTGGGCGTGGATCGCTGGAGTGGCATTTTTCACTGCGCGATTTCTGGGGGCAATTGCTGGTACGCGGCGATTGCGGCTATCCTCGATCGCTGCCCCGACAGATTGGCAGGTGCGGACGCGGCAAATTGCAGTACGGCTTGGGGTAATGAAACGGGCGACTTTGTTGCTATCGTCGGCCATCACTTCGCCAATCACTTTCGGGTGGCTGCGGCCCGTGATCTTGATCCCTGCATCGGCGGTTACGCAGCTTCCAGCGGAACTTTTGGAGGCTTTAATTGCCCACGAGTTGGCGCACATCCGGCGTGCCGATTACCTGATTAATTGGCTGCAAAATGCCGTTGAAACCATTCTTTTCTATCATCCGGCAGTGTGGTGGCTGAGCCGCCGCATTCGTGAGCTTCGTGAGTTTTGCTGTGACGATTGTGTATTGGAATTGACCGCTGACCGTGGTACCTATGCCCGTGCCCTATTACAAATGGAGGAAATTAGAACGATGCCTGAAAATCTGGCGCTTGCGGCCAATGGAGGCGAACTTCGCCGCCGCATTGAACGAATCTTAAACCCACCGAAGCGCCGCGCACCGGGTGCCTGGATGGCTGTTGTGGTTGGGTCGCTGGTGTTGGGATGCTCGCTGCTAATTAGCGCGGCCGAGACACCGCAGGACAAAACGAAGGAAGAGATGGAAAAGCGCACGGCTTATGCTAAGGCGCATTTCGGAAGTCTCGAAGACCAACGAAGCAAGACCTACATTAAGCTAGGGCCGCCGGACGAAAAAGAGGTATACGAAGACAAGAGCGAAAAATGGCGATATAAGACTCCATCCGCCGATATTTTCTTCAATGCGCCAAAAAAGGAAGAAGCACCGAAGACAGTGGCAAAGAAGTTACAGGATACGCACGATTCAATGGTGATGGGAGTGCACAAGTTCTTTATGGATCTTTTCCACAGCGGCGAACCGGCGAAACACTGAGATTCCCATTAAAGACTCGGGCTCCTTTGGACGATATTATAGATAGAGGAGTTCGAGTCTGTCCCAATTCAAGACCACTGGAGAGATTTCCCACTTCGTTCCGGAAATGCTGGAGACCGTGCTTGCGGTTTACTGCCACTGGTTGCTTTGGCGCTGGAGCCAGCAACTTCCTCAGGAACATTGGCTGCGTCGTCACGCCCCTAGTGTGCGGAAAGCGGCAATCGGAATCGGGTTTCTTGCCGGTTTCGGGCTCATGCTGCAAATTCCGTTCATGTGGCAACACCTTCCTGGTGGTGCCGCCGTCCATTGGTTCCGTGGTGGGGCCGTGATCTGGGCAATGATCGTTGTTGGAACAACAGTGATCATTTATGGATTGCGATTCGTCCCACACCATACCGCTATCGAAAATCCTGGCCGGCGAAAATTGCTGCGGGCGGCCAAAGCTTTTGCAATCGCTTCCCCAGCATTGGCTACGGGCTTCGGCGTTTTTGTCGAGCGGCGTTCTATTCGCCTAACTACCCAGGATCTTCACATTCCCGGTCTGCATCCAGATCTCAACGGATTCAGAATCACACAGATTTCCGATATCCATTTAAGCCCGTTCTTGAGCGAAAAAGAGTTGGCTTATGCCGTCGATCTGGCAAACGATACGAAGCCGAATCTAATGGTGATGACCGGCGATTTGATTACGCGGGAAGGTGATCCGCTTGATGCATGCATCACGCAGTTGGCGAGGTTGAAAGCGGATCTTGGCGTTTATGGTTGCAACGGGAATCACGAAATCTATGCCAATTGCGAAGAATATGTGCAGCGCGAGTGCGCGCGTCGTGGTGTGAATTTCTTACGGCAGCAAAAAATTGTCCTGGAGCGTGGGAAGGCTCGGTTAAATGTGGCAGGAGTTGATTATCAACGCGGCTCGAATCCGGACTTGAGGGCCGCCGAGAATTTGATCGATGCTCAGGCTGGTGCCTTTAACCTGCTGCTAAGCCACAACCCTGCCGTTTTTGACAAAGCTGCGACCCAGGGATGGGATTTAACGCTTTCCGGCCATACCCATGGAGGGCAGGTGTCGGTGGAAATCCTGCATCAGCACTTGAATATCGCTCGCTTTTATACACCCTATACCTACGGCAATTATTCGCTCGGCAAATCGCAAATATTCGTCACACGCGGCGTGGGAACCGTTGGCGTACCTGCCAGGATCGGTGCTCCGCCGGAAATCGCGGCCATTCGCCTGTGGTCAGCCTAAATCAGCGACTTCGCCCCAATTTCCTGAAAATACAAACGAAGCCAATTCCTTGCGGGTACGGGGCGTCAGTTCCCGGGAACGGTGCGGCTCTTCAAGCAAATCCGCCTCTCCGGCATAACCAACAGCCAGTCCGGCAACCGCTTCCACATCGACCGGCAAACTGAAGATTTCCTTCATCTTATCAGGAAGAATGCCACCCATCGCATGCACATGCAGACCTTTTGCAGTTGCTTCCACAGCCAAGCTCATCAACGACAAACCGGTATCATGAAACGCATATTTGTTTGGGCTTCCGTTGCGATTCATCGTCATCTTGGCCAGGCTGATGATCAAAACCGGTGCAAGTTTCGCCCACTCCTGATTTGCTTCCACCAGGCAACTAAGCATTTTCGCATAGGCTTCGGGTTCAGTCTTTGCGGCTACAAGGTAATACCAGGGCTGCTCATTCTGGCTCGACGGTGCCCAGCGCGCCGCCTCCAAAATCGCCAGTAACTTCTCCGGCTCCACCGGCTGAGTCGTGAACGCGCGCGGGCTCCATCGTTCGGCCAACGCCGGCAGTAGCGGCACTTTTGTTATTGCTGTTTTTTGAATCATAAAAGTCACGTAACTTTCGGGCGGCGGCGCGGCCTGCCACTGCAGTCAATTGCTCCTCGGTTGCTGCCTTCACTTGCTCAACGCTGCCCAAAGTTCGCAGCAGTTTAGTGACAGTTTTATCACCCACACCGGGCACATCGGAAAGCTCACTCACCAGCCGCTTGGTGTTGCGAACCGAACGGTGAAAGGTGACGGCAAAACGGTGAGCTTCGTCGCGGATTACCTGTATAAGATGCAAAACAGACGAGTGACGATCCAACACAATC
>JBBRJC010000446.1:0-4279 GCA_038220135.1 Bryobacterales bacterium
GGTTTCCTATTGTGCCATTCCGGCGTGTGACCAGCCTTCAGGAGTTGGAGACGGCCCTTAAGGAATTGGGCACTCCGTCCATTTTGAAGACTGCCGGATTCGGTTACGATGGCAAGGGTCAAGTGAAGATCACCGATCCAATGCAAGCTGCCGGAGTATGGGCCGCTAGCGTGGAGCAAGAGTTTGTGCTAGAGAAATGCGTGGACTTTCAGAAGGAAGTTTCCGTAGTTGCGGCGCGTTCCTTGCGGGGCGAATTTGTTCACTACGGTGTCGTTGAAAACGATCACGCAAACGGCATTCTGGATGTAACGGTAGCACCGGCTGACATCAAGGCGGTCATCGCGCAAAAGGCAATTGCACTGACGCGGCAGGTGATGCACGAACTGGATGTGGTGGGCGTGTTATGCGTTGAATTCTTTGTCAGTTGGGAAGGCCAGTTGCGGATTAACGAACTGGCACCGCGGCCCCACAATTCCGGCCACTTTTCGTTTGATGCGTCGGTGACCAGTCAGTTTGAACAGCAATTGCGGGCGGTGTGCGGCTTGCCGTTGGGATCAACAGAATTGTTGCGACCTGCGGCCATGGTCAACCTGCTGGGCGATATGTGGGATGAAGGCGAGCCTAATTGGGTTGCCGCCGCCATGTTCCCGAATGTGAAACTGCACTTGTATGGAAAACTGCAACCTCGGCCCGGCCGCAAAATGGGCCACCTCACGGCGCTGGGTGCAAGCCCCACGGCCGCCAGGGTTACGGCGCTTGCCGCCAGAAACGCACTGCGTTTTTAGCTGAGAGTCTCTTTCACTATGCGGCCATGAACATCTGTCAGCCGGAAGTCGCGGCCGGCGTAACGATACGTGAGCTTCTCGTGATTCAAGCCCAACAAGTGCAGCATGGTTGCATGCAGATCGGGAATGTGAACGCGGCCGCCAAGGTTACGGCGCTTGCCGCCCGCAACGCAATGCGTTTTTAGCTGAGAATCTCTTTCACTACGCGGCCATGAACGTCTGTCAGCCGGAAGTCACGGCCGGCGTAACGATACGTGAGCTTCTCGTGGTTCAAGCCCAACAAGTGCAGCATGGTTGCATGCAGATCGTGCAAGTGAACCTTATCCGCAATGGCTGAACCAGTTGTGGGATCGGTCATGCCGTAGCGCATGCCACCCTTGACCGGTCCACCGGCGAGCCACATGGAATAACCGCGCGAGTTGTGCTGGCGGCCATCGCCATTTTGCCCAATCGGCGTACGGCCAAATTCACCACCCCACACAATCAACGTATCTTCAAACAATCCACGCTGCTTCAAGTCTGTAATCAACGCTGCAATCGGTTTGTCGATGGCGCGCGTGTTGGCGGCCATGCGCGTCGTCAAATTGTTGTGATGATCCCAGCCGTCATTTGCGATTTCAATGAAGCGAACTCCGGATTCAGCCAAGCGCCGCGCGAGCAAACATTGCGTGCCAAAGTTCTTGGTCGCAGCTTCATTGAGCCCGTACATTTCCTTGGTGGCTTCGGTTTCTTTATCGATCGACACCAGGCCTGGAACAGTTGCCTGCATGCGGAACGCCAATTCATAGGATTGGATTACGCCTTCCAGATCTCCATCCACTTTTGCCTTGTTGCTGTACTGGCGGTTGAGCGTCTGCAGGAAGTCCAGTTGTTTGCGCTGATCCTCGGTGGACATATTCGGGTTCTTTATATTCGGAACCATGTCGTCACCAATAGTTACCGCAGTGCCTTGATAGGGTGCAGGCAGGAACGCTGACCCGTAGTTTTGTGCCCCACCCGTGTTCGAAGGATTGATGGTGATAAACCCTGGCATGTTCTGATTTTCCGTACCCAGCCCGTATATCGACCACGCGCCCATGGAAGGACGGACGAACGTAAAGCTGCCCGTATGCAGAAGGATGCTGGCCTGCGGATGCGCTGCGCTATCGGTGTGCATACCGTTCAGAATGCAAAGAGAGTCGGCGTGTTTGGCAAGGTTTGGAAAACGGTCGGAGATGGGTAAACCACTTTCGCCTTGCTTTGCGAACTTGTAGCGTGGGGCCATGAGCGTGCCGTTACGGCGTGCGCCGTTTGCCGCAGTAACCGTGGTCTCTTTTCTCTCCGCTTTTTCTAATTCCGGGCTATAGTCGAACGTTTCCCACTGGCTGGGGGCGCCGGCCATGTACATGAAGATGACGCGTTTTACCTTTGGCGGAAAGTGCGGTGCCCTGGGAGCGAGTGGATTGCTGTAAGCTGCGGCTGCTTTGGCGATGCCAGCAAATGCGAGCATTCCGAATCCGCAAGACACACTTTTAAGCATGTCGCGGCGGCTGCAAGGGGTGATCCTATTTTCTTCCATGTTAGTTACGTCCGGTTTAGAAATTCTGCACTGGCAAACAATGCCTGATAAAGCCGTGCCCAGGCGTCCTGTTCTTTCGATGGATCCGTGGCACTGTTTACATAACTCAAAGCCTGCTTAGCTTCCAACTGCGTCGGCACTCGCCCATACACTTGCTGATACGCTGCTTCAACACGCTTCAATTCCGTTGCCGGTTTTTCGATGAGGTGCTTGGCGGCCACGCGTGCCTGCTCAATTACAAACGGGCTGTTCATCATATAAAGCGCTTGCGGAGCAACGGTGGTCACATCACGCAGGCCCTTGGTTTCGCTGGGTTCGGGAAAATCGAAAGTCTCAAACATGCCCGGGATAAAGCCACGCAACAGGGGCAGATAGACACTGCGATATTTCGCTTGTTTTTCGAAATTGCTGACCACTTTGCCAAAGCGAAGATTGAGCTGCTGCTGTTTGGGCAGACGCTGTACCGGCGTTTCCTTGGGCGGGTTCATCTGCAAATTCCCAGAAATCATGAGCAGGGAATCGCGCACTGCTTCGGCTTCCAGGCGACGGCGATTCATGCGCCAATAAGCCGCATTGTCTGGATCCTTTTGGAAATTTGCATTGTTGAAATCGGCACTCAGTTGATACGTTCGGCTGAGCATGATTTCCCGCAACGTTTTCTTGGTGGACCAACCGTTTTCCATGAAGCGGGTTGCTACAAAATCGAGCAGCTTCTGGTTCGATGGCAGTTCCCCCATTTTGCCGAAGTTATCCACTGTGCGCACAATGCCGCGTCCAAACAGGTGTAGCCACATGCGATTGGCCATCACGCGCGAAGTGAGAGGATTGTCTTTGCTGGCCACCCATTCTGCCAGTTGCAGCCGGCCACTTTGCCCTTCTGGAATCTCGGGCATTTTCGCGTCTTCAGCAGATGTTACCTGAAGAAAACCGCGATGCACTTCGGGCCCGAATTTGTGTGGATCGCCGCGCAGGTTTACTTTGCAGTTGACCATTGAAGCCGCATCTTTGGCACCCATTGCAAAGGTTGCGCCACGTGGCAATTTATCCAATTCGTTTTCAATTTGCCTGATCTCGATTTGTGTTGCCTGCACTTTCTCGAAAGCCTGTTTGCGTTGTGCCTGCAATAGGCGGAACTCGGCATCTGTTTTCTTTATGAGCAGCGCATCACGTTGGGCAATCTGTTCGGGAGTGGGCTGTACCAATTCTTTGTCTTCAAACTTCACCAGCAGCCCTTCCTGGAAGTAGCTGACGTTGTTGCGCGGCCGGCGAGCGAGACCGGTCTTCAATTCGGTGGAGCGGAAAATTCCGGCGAGCGCATAGTAATCAGTGGTTGGAATGGGATCGAATTTATGATCGTGGCAGCGTGCGCAGCCAACGGTGAGCCCGAGCACGGATCGGGTTAGAACGTTGATCTGTTCGTCGGCCACATCCATAGCGAATTGCTGCTGATCCTGTTCGTTGAGATCGTGTGCGCCGAGGGCAAGGAAGGTGGTTGCAATCGTGCGTTCCTTCTTCTGTGCATCGCTTGAGGAATCCATCAAATCGCCGGCAATTTGCTCCCGCAGAAACTCATCGTAAGGCTTGTCTTTGTTTATAGATTCGATCACATAGTCGCGATATTTGTAAGCATATGGAAATAGATAATTCCGCGTGCGGCCGTTCGATTCCGCATAGCGGGCCACATCCAACCAATGACGGCCCCAACGTTCGCCGTAGCGGTCACTGGCGAGGAGACGGTCCACAACTTTTTCAAAAGCTTTGGGACTACGGTCTGCAACAAACGCGTCCACTTCGGGCACTGTTGGCGGCAAGCCGGTTAAGTCGATGGAGGCGCGGCGAATCAGAGATCGCTTATCGGCGTCGGCAACTGGAGTGACCTTCTTATTTTTGAACCCCTCATATACGATGCGGTCCAAATCGGTTTTCGCCCAAGGCC
>JBBRJC010000447.1:0-4279 GCA_038220135.1 Bryobacterales bacterium
CACGTCATAGGCAATTTGCAATGCAAGCGCGCCGGTCCAGCTATCTTTGAAAGAGCTGTTTACGAAATTGATTGATCGCGGTCTAACGGTGTTGTTCGCCTCAATCAGTGCGCAGGCTGCAAGCGTAGTGGGATCGTTCGGCCCCCAAACCAGAACACCTGTAAGCGCAGCGTTCCTGAACTGGGTAAATTGAATGTTGACGTCATGAAGATCGGGGCCGAGGAGGCTTAAAGAACGGCCCAGCGCATCCCTGAAAAGAACATTAAAAATGGTGATATATGAGGCCGTCTGAACCACCATATCGGAGGCGCCGCTGGGTTGGATATTCCCCGGGGGGTCCATGCAGAGGGGTAAATTTGTTAAAGCCTCGTTGTTTCCATCTACAATAAATTGTTTAAAGTTCACATTTTGAGCGTTTGAATTAATTGTAACCAGAGGCATACATCCTTTGATACGCTCCAAAACAGTTGCCGGATAGCTGCCGCTCAATGTGCCCTGAACGGTGATATTGCTTCGCGTGATGTTGATTGGACTGTTCACCACAAGACTGCTGTTTGCCGTTCCATCAGAGCCGATGAAAAAGATGCCGGCCGGTAGTTGGCAGATAGAGGACATAGTACTTCCTGCGGTGACGCACGAGTAGAAACTTTGCGGAATGATACCAGTGAGGCCACTATTAGCAACCACTGGAATAGTATAAGCTACAACCTGCCAGGAGTCGCCCAATCTTGAGTATAGGTTATTTAATGCACTCAACGGCGTTCCTCCTCTGATCCTTTCGACTGCTACCCAAACAGTCTGCAATATCTATCCCATATACACGGCCATATTTGCTATTCGGATATTAATTCAGAACCACGGGAACGATTTGTTGCCGCGCGGACTCAACCATGGGAAGTTGCTGGCCAGCAATTTGTCTTCCTGTTTCAAAAGTAGCGGATGGTTGCAAAGTGCTCCCCGATCGATTTCGGCAAGCTTCTGAAAATAGGGTAAATATAAGTTTTCACTTCGGGGGATTCTATTTGTTTGGATTCCCGGTTGACGGATTTGGGTTCGTTTTTTCAAATAGTTTCTCATCATACGTTCCCAATCAATACACCCTAACGCGCACTGGGGCGGAGCGGCGTCCGCGCGTCTCCACACTCACATCATAGATGCCTTGCTTGACCGACTCCGGCAGTGGCACCTCAAGGCTCTTTGGCTGGATCTTGCCTGCGGCGAACTTCATGTCACCAAACCAGACTTGTGCATCAAGCTCAAAGCCTTCCCCTTGAATGGTGGCCGTGCTGCCGGGGCGCAAGTAATCTTTCGGAGTGGTATTGAGCACCGAATCGATGCGCGGCAGTGCGGCTGGCGAAGAGCGCAGGTGGATCAGTTGCGCGTCGGTGAAGGTGTGGCCGGGCTCAGTGTCGCGACGGCCGGAACCGATCAGCCAGTAGCCCCCTTCGGCGTGCGGCAAGATTGCAGCGGCGTCGAAATCGTTGAGGAACGTGCCGAATTGGAGGGTGCTCAGAGGGCTGTCGAATTTCAGAGCGAAGCTGTTCCCGGAAAAGGGACGGAGCATCATTTCCAGAGGCGAACTGAGCGGGAGTTGGCGACCGGTGGTTGTGCCCACGGCGACGACGTTGCCGCCAGGATCGACGAAGCCGTCGACGATGGCGTCGCTGCCGGGGCCACCGAAGTAGGTGCCGGCGAGGAGGTCGCCGTTCTTGGAAAATTTGCCGACCCATGCGTCATTGATCTGGTTTGGAAGATTCGACCGATCGCCACCGGCTTCGATGCGCTGGAAGGCTCCGGGTGTGGTTAGCGATTGGTTGATAGTGCCTAAGCGTTGCAAGGAGAGACTGTTACCAACAGCCCACAAGGTGCCGTCAGGATTGAAGCCGATTTTCATTGCACGGCCATAAGGAGTACTGATGAATGATTCACTCGTGCGTTCAGTTGGCTTGTAACGGACTATGAAATCATCCAAACCGATGTAGAGGTTTCCGTCCGGGCCCATTGCCAGCGAGTGTGGAAAGTGAGTTTTGAAAGAACGCGGAATTTGTACTGCACGCTCAATAGCGCCGGAGAATACAATCTTGCCATCTGTGGAATTGAGTTGAAGAATGTAGCCGTTCACATTTGGGATTAAGGTTGGAGATGCCGAACCGGTAACGAAAACAGAGCCGGATTGGTCGGCAAGGATAGAGGTTGGGGATCCATCTGTTGGGAAGACGTTAGACCAGAGAAGCTTACGGCCATCTGCGGAAAGCTTAGATATGAAGGCTGATGCATTGGCTGCGGGGCTTGGATTAGTAGTGGGAAACGACTTGGACCGGGTGATTCCGGTGACGTAAATGTTGCCACTCGCGTCGGTGGCCACGGAATTTATTTCGTCTGAATGCTCGCCGCCGAGATAGGTAAAAAATAGCTGGCGGCCAGTGCGGTCGTATTTTGCAACAAAGCCGTCAGTACGGGGCCGAGTTATTGTATAAACACCTCCATTCGGTCCATTTTTTAGAGCAATGTATCCCGCTCCAGTGTAGTCGTTCGCCAATTGGTCTCCGAGAATTTTGTTCATTGTCTTAAAGCCATCGGATGTAGTGAACAGTTGCGGCAATGAAAGTCCATTGTCAGCTTTAGAAGAAGACCAACATAAAGCATAAACTTGGGAAAACTTTGGGTCCGAAAAAAGGGCCGAGCAAACTGCGGACCCGAGGCGACTAAGAGGATAGACGAGATCCCAATTGGTTACGCCATCGCGTGAGCGAGAAATGCCTTCTGCGCCAGAGACGTAAAACTCCAGCAAGTTCATTGGATCGGGCGTGAAGGCTGCGTTGGAGGACGGCGATGGCATTGATCTAGTTAGTGTCCGCCAAGATGAGCCCGCATCTGTTGATTCTGAAAGCGGCACTTTGCCTGGATCCGTGCCAGTTGCGATCCATCGGCCGTTTCCCCTGGGATCAAATAGCGATAATATTTGCCCCTGTCCCGGGCCTACGACTTGCTTCCAAGTGGATCCGCAATCCAGGGACTGTAGGGTTGCGGTAAAATCGACGAGTCGGCATGGATCATGACTACTGGGGTAGACAGAGTCTGGCAGCAATGACGGTTCGGTGCCCGCTAAGCGCCACTGCACACCTGCATCTCGCGATAAATACAGAACTCGACGGGGTACCGCGGCGAAATAATCTGCCCCAGGAAGATATGCGGTTGACCCCAGGTCCGCTATCTGTCCTTTGAAAATACCATCGGATGAGGGATGATCGAGAACAATCTCTTTCCATATTCCTTGGGACCATCGATAGGCGAAGAACCCACCGAAAGTGAAGATTTCACTACGGCTAACTGAAGGCTGAATGTCGAGCAAGCCGATCTTAGGTGTTGTTGCTACATCCGAGTAAGACCCGGTTTCAGGATCGTAATATCTGATGTTCGCACGTGATTGAAATTCTTGTTGGAAGACACCTGAGGTCCCAAGGCCCGGGGATAGGGTGGATCCAACAATGATCACGTTGCCATTGGAATCCATTGTTGCCGCCTTTACTATCGTGTCGGCTTGGCCCGCAGTGCCTTGCACTGTTTCGAGCCATGGGCGTTCAATGCAGGAACATAGCGACAAGAGTAATATTATCCCGAGACCTCTAGAAACCCGTCCCATAAGTTTTCCCCCTATTGCGGAGCACAAGTTACGATCAGGGCTGGAAATGGACCGGACGTGTTCAAGCTCACTCCAGCGTCTTTACAGAAATCTTTCCCAGAAGGGGTGGGTCCCGCGTTCGGCGGCCATAATAAGGTACCTTGATCCAGCCTAATAGGTTCACCTGACGACCCCATAGCGGAGGAACACCCCCCACCGTCAGCATTTGCGCCAAACTTAATCGCTACATTTTGTATCGGGCTTCCCTGATAGCTCGAGTCGTTGTAAATCCGGTTCCCGCCGTAGATACCGGAAGTAATTCTTATGTCCTTAGCTTGTCTCAGATCTGGGGAGCAACGATTTTGCAGCAATACACCAATGCGGTTGTTGTGTATCTTGTTATCCTGAATTTCGATATTGAAGCCTCCATTCACAGAAACAGCCTCTTGCGGGAAACCTGAAAACTCATTGTTGATCAATTTGATATCAGACCCATGAATCTCTACCGCCTGTGTCAATGTCTGCAACCCAGCGCCGCGAAATACAGACGACTCCACAATGGATTTCTGAGCACAAATACCCCAGTCCATTGTTCCACCCATTTCATCATAAGGATCATGGAAGTTGTGCTCAAACCCGGTGTAATAGATATTCACG
>JBBRJC010000448.1:0-4278 GCA_038220135.1 Bryobacterales bacterium
CGGAAATCACATTCCGGTCAAAAATCTTCGGCGCGTTGCTCGATTTTCTGGTCGCACTCATCGCCCGGCCAACCATACAAATCGAACCCCTGGTGTTAGCTGAACCAAGCCAACGCCCCTTCGAAATCCAACCGGACCAACCCGACACTTCCTGATACCGGCAAGGGCAAGCCCGGCCCACATCATCGAGCACACCCCGCAACCCAACTCGTAGGTCTTTGACAATTGAATATTGATAAGCGGGATTCTACCTAAATCCGTAAAGAAACCAGTAGAGCGTTCTCTAAATTGGTGGACAACAAGTTACTTACCTAGATGCCGCCATGCGTAAGCATGCGGTTATCCAACTTAAGTGCATCCGCATGCTCACACATAACGGTTCCGCTGCGGCCTTCATTGCATAGGAATTTAGAGAACGCTCATCTAGTAACTGGTAGAACCCGTCGCATTAAGTACTCGCATTAGGCTTCCTTCGCAGCTTAGAACGTCAACCGCAATCCTAACTGCACGGACCGTCCACCGGCAGCGGCGGTAATTTGGCCGAAGTTGATAGAAATCGTCCTTTCATTTATACCCCTGCTCTGAGATAGAAGATAGTAGCGTTTGACTTCGCTCATTAGCGGTGCCAGGCAAGATCTCGTAGTGTTGCCGGCGGCGAGGCGAAGTGCGGATTCCGGGGCAATGGTTTGTATACTGAGAACTACATGCAGCATGACCTGGTAGTCCTATACGAACATCCGGAATGGCAGAAACCGTTATGGGCAGCGCTCGACCGCCGAGGCGTTCGCTATGCCTACCTCGACTTAAAGTCCGCAGCGTTTGATCCGGATGCAATTCCCAAAGCGCCGCTCTACTTCAATCAGGCCAGCCCCAGCGCCTATGTGCGCGGCAACACTCGCGCTGTCCCCTTCGCTTTATCTCTGATGCGTTCGTTGGAACTTGGCGGGGCACGCGTGTTGAATGGCTCAAGCGCATTCCTGCTGGAACTGAGCAAATCGGCACAATCGGCCTTGCTTCACAAGCTTGAAATTCCCCATCCCCGTGCCCTCGCTTTTAATGACGTCGAGCCCGCATTGGCGGCATGGAAAGGCGGCTGGCCGGCGTTGCTAAAACCCGAACAAGGTGGCAGCGGCGCGCGCATGTTTTTGCTGGAGTCTCCCGATGAGTTGCTCAGACTGCTGGCCAACCAGCCGTCGCTTTGGATGCCAGACAACTTGTTGCTGCTTCAAGAATATTTCAAAGTGGATGCGGCAAAGGGAATCGTCCGTATGGAATTCTTGGGAGGCAAATTGCTCTACGCGATGCGCGTGGTCTCACACGGGGCTTTTAATTTATGCCCGTCGGTTGAGTGCAATCCAGAAGATGGAGGCGTGTCGCAGTGCGAGATTCCGGTCCACACTCCATTAAAGCCGGTCGAGTTTTACCCCTACCCGGAGGTGCCTGCGCTCGCGGTTGATATGGGCGAAAAAATCGTGGCAGCCGCGGGTTTGGATGTAGCTGGTATTGAATATCTAGAGGCCTCCGATGGCCGTCTGATCTTTTTCGATATCAATGCGAATTCCAACCTCCGCTCTCCAATTGGTCAAGCGTTTGGGTTTGATCCGTTTGAGCGAGTCGTCGATTATCTCACTGGGCTGATTGAAGGACAGCGTGGAGGCGCCAGTAAGTAAAACGGCGTTACCTGTGGAAGTCCAAGAGGAGGCTGCGGAGTTGTTAATTTCAAAAGCTATATGGATTAAACTCGGGTTATGTTGTTGCCCACCGCAGTCATGAAGCAACCCAAAATTAACGCGGCCATTTCAACCGTGTTGCCGGAATTTCAGCCGTGGGACCTTCCCAACTTTGATTTATACCCCTATTTTGATGTCCGCGCCGAATCCGAACAAGCAACTCTGAAGTAACCAAGTTGGGCTGCATTAGTGTGATTAATTTCCTGCTGATCTCCTGGATTAGGCATTTCATTTGCCGCACAAGACCGGTGACCACCCCAAGCAAGCAGAGATTTAGAAACTGTCTGTTTTCCTTCCCCACCTAAACGGCGATCCTTAGATTGATCAAGGTTAGTGAGCCCGGCAAAACGAAGCCAGATTTAAGCCCGGTAACCCAAACTTCTTCAGTCCTAAGTTTTAAACTTTATATTTCCCTTAAAATCAACAACCTGCAAAACCACTCGTGCAGTTCCCCCAGATCATGCCCTAACTTGGAATCAGGAAGTCCGTTAAAAGGCAGCAATGCTCGCAGCAGCGCGTAGAGTTTTGCGATTTATTGTTCGCCGGTCGAAAACGCAGAATACCAAAGCGGAGGCCATGCCCACTCAAGGAGAATATGTTATGTCCGAACCAGTCCGAACCACATCGGCGTTAAGCGGCGCTAAGCCCATTGTTCGATAATCGCCAGGCTTTAACGGCTTATCGCATACCCTGGGCGTTAACTCTCATCTAGAAATAATGTAAGCTCTACAGAATGGCTCCTCGCAAATCAAATTCGAATCAAACCAGTAAATCGGCAACGAGTGAGCCGCCCATTTACAATTCACTCGAAGAAACGGGACTTTATAAGCGTCTTCTCGATTTGGACACCGTTCTCGCTGCGCTAGTGCTCACCGCATCGAAAAAGGCCGCAGACCTTCTAGGTACCGTGGTCACGGGCATGCCGCTCTACACCCTCCACAATGAGCGACACATTCTAAACATCATCAACTGGATGGAACGCCTCCTTGAAGGAGAAAAAGGCATCAACCGTCTCAGCCCCTTGGAATGCGCCCTTGCCATCCTCGCTGCCTACACGCACGATCTTGGCATGACAATCAATAGATCCGAATATGACGCCCTTCCATCCGATGCTGGCTATCTCCGTTTCATTGATCGCTTCCTCGATGAACGACACCTCATCGAAATTCTCCGCAATTCAAACCAGCATCACCGTGCAAATCTAATCGAAAACCACCTCACCACTGACTATCTCAGAGTTACGCATTCTGATAAATTCGCGGCCCGCCTCCGCAGTCGCATTGCCGAAGTCGCTCCTGACCTAAGCTGCAACAACTTCCAATTCCACCGCCAACTGGAACTCATCTCAATCAGCCACAATCAACCTGTAGAATGGCTCCGCCAGGAATTGGAAAGGATCAACTGCCCATCGCCAGCGACCCTCGGCAACAACGAGAAGGTTAACTTCGTTTTCATCGGAATTCTGCTCCGTTTGGCCGATATCATGGATTTCGATGCCAGCCGAACCCCATCGATTCTGTTCAAGCACATTGGACTTGACGATAAATTATCCAACCACTTCAAGATGATCTCCAGTGGAGAATGGAAAAAGCACCTCGCCATCACCGGCGTCGATTGGCCCTTGGGCGGCAACCTCCTCACCTACCACGCCGCCAACTGCCCCCATCCTGCCGTCGACAAAAGCATTCGCGAATTCGTTGCCCTGATCAACCGCGAAATAGACCACGCAGCGTCCGAACTGCGCCACACGGCAGAACCAGACCGGCTCCATATCCGCCTCCCGAAAGTGGAAGCGGGAATCGCGCCTGCACTCGACACAAACGGTCAGCCTATTTACCAATATCACGATTGGAATTTCTGCCTCGATCAAGCCGAAATCATCCAGCTCCTGATGGGCGAATCGCTCTATGGCGACCCCAGCCTCTGCATCCGTGAACTTCTCCAGAATGCGCTCGACGCGGTCGAACTCCGCGATCTTCGTCACCAATTGAAGAACAAACGAGGCTCACCAGCCCAACCTGTAGACAGCGAGCAAAGCAAACCCGGCACGTTCCTTGACAAGGGC
Organism: Bryobacterales bacterium; assembly: GCA_038220135.1. GTDB lineage: Bacteria > Acidobacteriota > Terriglobia > Bryobacterales > Bryobacteraceae > JANXSF01. Next base: position 3,796 of record JBBRJC010000448.1, read on the forward strand.
GAAAATCAACCGCTGGAAGTCTCACTCACTTGGGGTGAGGAGAACCACCGCCAGTTCATCCGTATTAGCGACAACGGCACCGGCATGACGAAGGAAGTCATCGAGCGCTACTTCACGCAAATCGGAAAAAGCTTCTACCGAAGCCCAGACTTCAACAGCGAGCAGGCCGAAATGCGCCGCCACGGCCTCATCCTCACTCCCATCTCCACCTTCGGCATCGGTGTTCTCTCTTGTTTCATGATTGCCGATAGCGTCAGCGTTCGCACCAATCCTGGAGGCGTCAGCGAAACCCGACCCGCGCTCGACCTTGAAATCTCCGGCCCCGGCAGCTTGTTCTGGACGCGCCCCGGCAGCCTTAAATCCCAAGGTACAGAGATTACTCTGTGGCTGCGCAAAGAACTGCAAGGCAAGAAAGTCCAGCTAAAACACAACCAGCAGAAATGCTTTCAAAAGCTACGTGAATTCTTCGACTACGCAAAGGGC
>JBBRJC010000449.1:0-4276 GCA_038220135.1 Bryobacterales bacterium
GGCGGCGGTCCCGGTGGACCGGGCGGACCCGGTGGACCAATGGGCGGCAAGCCAATCAAGGCATTCGTTGGACCGCGGGCGAAATCTGTAAACGACCAGTTAGCAGGCAAGGAACCCGCACCCGCTGAAGGCGGCGGTGGACGCGGATTCGGTGGTGGCCGAGGTGGGTTTGGATTAGGAATGATGCTTGGGCCGGCTTTCACAAAAGCGATGGACACCGACAAAGATGGAGTTGTTAGCAGCGAGGAGTTCGCGCAAGGCTTCGCCAAATGGTTTGAAGCATGGGGTGGAAAAACCGGCGCACTGAGTGCGGAACAAATACGACCGGGCATTGATAAAGATCTGGCGCCCCCGGGCATGCCTGGTGGCCCAGGGATGATGGTTCCGCCTCCACGGTAAGGCATCGAAAACTCAATGGAAACTTTATTGTCTCCTTCCCTGGAAACTGGCAAGTTTCAGGATTTCGCTTCTGAGGTGAAGTTTGTTGTTGACCTTCAGATGGCCGAGAGAATTCGCGAGTGGGCGCGGCTGAATTTGGAACCCGATCCCTTTGGTGGTGGCCGCTCTGGCGATGCTTATACGATCACCAGCCTCTACCTGGACACTGAAACTTTCGACGTGCTGCGGCGTGTAGGTTCGTTTGGCAGGGGCAAGTATCGCATCCGCCGCTATGGTGACAGTCCGGAAGTTTTCCTGGAACGTAAGATGAAAAGCCGCGGGTTGATCAGCAAGAAACGGACGGCCGTTGGCGTTGACGATCTACCGCGGGTTGGTGAAATGGAGGCCTATCGCGGATGGCCCGGCTACTGGTATCACCGTAGATTATTGGCACGGCGGCTGAAGCCTGTGTGTCAAATTTCTTATTCGCGAGCAGCCCGCGTGGCCCGTAGTGCAACAGGCGCGATCCGGCTCACAGTGGATGAAAATATCGCAGCAGTTCGAGTGAGTGGCCTTGAATTTGATATTGCCAGCGAGCCTGTGCTTCTATCAGAAGGCCGCGCCATTGTAGAGTTGAAGTTCCGCAAGAAATTGCCAGTGCTGTTTGAAGAATTCATGAAGCACTTTGAACTGAAGCCACAAGCTGCTTCAAAGTACCGCATTGCTGGTGCCGCATTGGGTTTTGGAACCATTGAGTAGCGCAGGAGATGACCATTCCAGAATTTTTTCTAACGCCGTTTAACAACGGACCCCAAGTAGATCCCTGGGAAATGCTGGTGCGGCTCATCGTGTCACTGGCATTTGGCTTTGCCATTTCGTTGGTCTATCGGTGGACGCGGCGCGACGACGTTGGCCATTCGTTCCCCGCTACCCTGGTGCTGTTGTGTGTGTTGATCGCCATGGTTACCCAGGTTATAGGCGACAACGTGGCCCGTGCCTTCAGCTTGGTTGGCGCTCTTTCCATCGTACGATTCCGCACCGTGGTGCGCGATACGCAGGACACGGCCTACGTCATCTTGTCTGTAATCGTCGGCATGGCAGTTGGAGCGAAGAGTTTATGGGTCGCGTTATTCGGACTATGTTTAGTAGCTTTGGCTGAGCTTTTCCTGAAACTGTACAAAGCCAAACCGCCCTCGGTCGAACCGGAATACATATTGAAAGTGCGCGGAGACTTTGATTGTGAATTAGAAAAGATGATCCACGACTCGGTCGGTGAAAGCTTTACCTCCTGCGCTGTCGTCTCTGTGGGAACCGTTAAACAAGGCGCATTAATTGAAGCTTCCTACAAAGTTCGTTTGCATGGATCTGATTCGCCTACAAAGATTGTGAAGACCATCAAACAGTTGCCAGGTATTGAAAGCGTGCAATTGCTGGAACGTTGTCTGGAAAACGACTAACGCTGCAAGCTCGCCCGGATTTTTTCTTTTTGCAGCAATGCTTCCGGCGTGAACCATGGATCAACGGCAGGGGCAAACGTACCCTCGCTCAGGCCGGTGTCCTTCAGGATCACGCGCTTCAATCCCAGATAAGTGTCTGCCGGTTTTGAAGCCAGTAACTGCGCAAGTTCTAGCGCCGCAGCTTGTACTTCCTCTTCGGGAACCGCCTTGGTTAGTAGCCCGGCCGCCGCACCTTCTGCAGGCGTCAGCGCCGCACCGCTTAAGATTAGGTGCCGGGCAGTGGGGATGCCGACAGCGTTTGAGAGCATGCGAAAAATGGATTCCGGCAAAACCACGCCCAGATCAATTTCATTCATCGCAAACCGGTAGTTGCCTTCAGCCATAATTCGAAAATCACAAGCAAGTGCAAGGATTGCACCTCCGGTAACCGTGTGCCCCGGCAGCGCCCCAACCACTGGTTTAGGGAAGTGCAGAAGGCGATGAACCAATCGGCCAAACGCGTCAAGATAATCTGTCATCTGCGGACGGTCATAGGTGAACACTTCCGTCACATCGAAACCTGCAGAGAAAAATCGCGGCAGCAAACTGGTGAAAACTACAGCACGAACATCTTCGTCAGCTTCGGCTAATTCGAAGGCCTCAAGCAGTTCGCCAACAAACGTGCGATTCAAGGTATTCGCCTTCGGCCGGTTCATGGCGATGGTGGCGATTGGGCCGTTGGTTTCAAATTGTACGAAGTTCATAGATGGCTCCTCATTACTTTGACGCGAAAGAAAGGTTTCGCGCAAGCCCGGTAATCTGCTACGCTCATGCGAAAGAAATGCACGCAACCGACACGGCCCCGATTCGCCATGGCGAAGAATTGAATATCCCTGCGCTACAGGCTTATCTTACCGGCAAGATTGCAGGAGCCGAAAATGGCATCGAGTTGGAACAGTTCCCCGGCGGGCACTCCAACCTCACCTACCTGCTCCGCGCCGGCGAAAATGAATACGTTTTACGCCGTGGCCCGCTAGGTCCGGTTGCACCCAAGGCGCACGACATGGCACGGGAATTTCACGTCCTGCAAGCAGTCCACCCGCACTTTGCTCCAGCACCGAATGTACACGTATTGTGTGAAGATCCGGCAGTGATCGGTGGCGTGTTTTTCATCATGGAGCGCCGGCGTGGCGTAATCGTGCGTACTGGCATCCCGGAAGTATTTGCGAAGCTGCCCGGCCACGCCCGTAGCATCAGCGAAGCGTTCGTGAATTGTTTGGCAGACTTGCATGCCGTGGATATCGAACATCATGGACTGATTCAACTGGGCAAGCCGGAAGGCTTTTTAGAACGGCAGGTTAAGGGTTGGGCAGGGCGTTGGTATCGGGCGCAAACTTCAACGCTCACTGAAATGGACCGCGTGATTGGCTGGCTGGAATCGACCATGCCCGCGCCGCTTTCACCAACCCTTGTGCACAACGATTTCGAGCTGGACAACATGATGTTTGCCTCCGGCGATCCCAGCCAGGTGGTTGCCGTGCTTGATTGGGAGATGACCACAGTTGGCGACCCGCTAGCGGATGTGGGGCTGACGCTTTGTTACTGGCAGCTAGGTTCCGTGTCGGCGCAACCGACGGCGATGGGGCTGTTTTCACGCGAAGAGTTTTTGCAACATTACGCACAACGCACAGGCCGCGATTTGACTCGTGTAGATTGGTACGAAGTGCTGGGTATGTTTAAGCTGGCCGTGATTTTGCAACAAATTTTTTATCGCTATCATAACGGACAAACGCAGGATGCCCGGTTCAAAGATTTCGATCAGCGTGTGGCAGGCCTGGTACGGCAGGCCGTCCAATTATTGGAGAAAACTGTTTGAGCGCACTATATTTGATTCGCCACGGACAAGCTGGCAATCGCAACGATTACGACAGACTTTCAGAGTTGGGCCACGAGCAGTCGCAACTGCTGGGCAAGCACCTTGCCACGCAAGGCGTTTCGCTTTCGGCCATCTATTGCGGCGAATTGCGCAGGCAGCGGGAAACCGCCGCAAACGTAATTGAGCAGATGCAATATGGCGGGGTGCGTATGCCGCAACTGCAAGTTGATCCACGGTGGAATGAGTTCGACCTAAGCGAAGTCTATTCCAAGATCGGCCCACAAGTAGCTGCCACCAATGAAAACTTCCAGAAAGAATTTAAAGAGATGATGGCAACCTGGGACGACCCCGGTGCACGTTTTCATCGTGGCCACACGGATTTGGATTTCGTGGTGGTGCGTTCCTGGATTGAAGCAACGTTTCCCTACGATGGCGAATCCTTCGCCGACTTCACCAGCCGCGTGCAGGAAGGATTGATGGACCTTACCAAACATGCTGAAGACGGGCATGTGGCTGTATTTACCAGCGCAACACCAATGGGCATAGCAGTGGCCACCGCGCTGGAAATGCCATTGTATAAAAGCTT
>JBBRJC010000450.1:0-4272 GCA_038220135.1 Bryobacterales bacterium
ATTGGGCGCGGAGGATCTTTTTGAACAGGCGCAAAAGCGGCTTGGGATTGGCAATAAGGAAGTGACGGCGGATGGGTTGGTTTCGCTTGAAGAGGTGGAGTGTATGGGGGCGTGCTCGTGGGCTCCGGCGATTCAGGTGAATTACGATTTTCATCATCATGTGACGCCGGAGAAGTTTGACCGGTTGTTAGGAGACCTAAGGAAGGCGCAATGAGTATGGAAAATGAGAGCGCCACAAATAATAGTAGATGATCTATAACGAACCTAATCCCCTCGAAACTCGCGTCTTGACCAAACGATTTGGTCTTCCGAACTCGGCTTCGCTCGAGACGTACCTCGCCCATGAGGGCTACCAGGCTTTCAAGAAAGCTATGGGTATGTCGCCGGACGAGATTATCGGTGAAGTTAAGGCGTCGGCCCTGCGTGGGCGCGGTGGTGCAGGTTTCCCGACGGGGCTGAAATGGAGTTTTGTCCCGCGTACGTCGCCTAAGCCGAAGTACATCATCGTCAACGCCGATGAAAGCGAACCCGGCACCTGCAAGGATCGGCTGCTGATGGAGAACGATCCGCACTCCCTGATCGAAGGCATGCTGATTGGCGCTCGCGCCGTGGATTCCCATAAAGGCTACATCTACATTCGCGGTGAGTACCGTTATCAGATCGAATGCATGGAGCGGGCGGTCGCCGAAGCCTACCAGGGTGGTTATCTCGGCTCTAACATTCAAGGCTCGGGTCTCGATTTCGATATCTATGTTCACTCGGGCGCTGGCGCCTATGAGTGTGGCGAGGAGACGGCGTTACTCGACTCGATTGAAGGCAAGCGTGGCATTCCCCGTCTGAAACCTCCGTTCCCAGCGGTATCAGGGGCGTGGCAATCGCCCACTCTGTTGAACAATGTCGAGACGTTTTGCGCAGTGCCTCCCATCATCCGCGATGGCGGCGCGGCTTTTGCTGCACTCGGTACGCCGAAGAACGGAGGTACGCGGCTGGTGTGTCTTTCCGGGCACGTCAACAAGCCAGGCGTTTATGAAATTCCACTCGGCTACAACATGCTGAAATTCATTGATGATTTCGGTGGAGGCATGCGGGGCGGCAAGAAGCTGAAGTCTGTTGTTCCCGGTGGTTCGTCCTGTCCTCTCTTGAAAGCCGACGAGTGCGACATCGCCATGGATTACGACACGCTGGCGAAAGCGAAAAGCATGCTGGGGTCGGGCGGAATGGTTGTGCTGGACGAAAACACCTGCATGGTGAAATTCGCATTGCGCATCATGCGATTCTACGCGCACGAAAGCTGCGGCTGGTGCATCCCGTGCCGTGAGGGCACCACCTGGCTGCGAAAAATCCTGCAGCGCTTTCATGACGGCGCGGGACAGCGCAGCGATATTCCGCTGTTGAACGAGCTCTCACAAAACATGTTAGGCCGGACCTTTTGCGCGCTGGGTGACGCGGCCGCGATGCCCACCATCTCGATAGTCGAGAAGTTCCGCGAAGAGTTTGAAGCCCACCTAAACGGAGCGCCGTGCCCTTACGAGCACGCGCACGAACTGGCAACGGTCTGAGGAAATGGCTGATTTAGTAAATCTCACAATTGACGGCAGAGCGGTTTCGGCGGCTGCGGGCACCCTGGTGATCAACGCGGCCAAGCAGGTGGGCATCGAAGTTCCGGCCTTCTGTTACTACGATGGTCTGACGCTGCAGGCTGCCTGCCGCATGTGTCTGGTGGAAGTCGATAAGACTCCTAAACTTCAAGTCGGCTGCACTTTGCCCGTAGCGGAGGGCATGGTGGTGCATACCGATTCGCCTACCGTGCGCCAAGCCCGCAAGGGCACGCTCGAATTCCTGCTCACTAACCACCCGCTGGATTGCCCCGTATGCGATAAGGGCGGCGAGTGCGAATTACAAGACATGGTGTTTCGCTATGGGGCGGGCGAGAGCCGCTTCATCGAGCAGAAGCTACACGTGGATGAAAAGCAGTGGTCGCCTGTGGTCTTCTTCGATGCGCCGCGGTGCATTCTCTGTTATCGCTGCGTTCGGATCTGTGACGAAGGCATGGGCGTGGGCGCGCTTGGCATTACAAACCGTGGCGCCTCGTCCGAGATCACTCCGAACGGGCACGACCACCTCAACTGCGACGAGTGTGGCGCGTGTATCGATATTTGTCCGGTTGGCGCTTTGACCAGCGGCATTTATCGCTATCAAACGCGGCCCTGGGAAATGGAGCATGTGGGCACGATCTGCACGCACTGCTCAAATGGGTGCAAGACGACGCTAGGCGTGCGCAACGGCGAAATCATCCGTGGCAACAACCGCGATCGCTCGGGTATTAACGGCGAGTTTCTGTGTATTAAGGGGCGCTACGGATTCGATTTCACGAACCATGCCGAGCGTCTGCAAGCCCCGCTAGTGCGCAAGAACGGCAAGCTGGAGGAAGTGGCTTGGTCGGAGGCGCTCTCTACGGTAGCGAAGAAATTTGGCGAGTTGAAGGCGCGTAGCGGAAAGATTGGAGTGATTGGATCAAATCACACTACTAACGAAGAGAATTACTTTCTTCAGAAGTTTGCGCACAAGGTGCTCAACACACCCAACATCGATCACCACCGTACTGGCGATCTCGGTACGCTTTTCGATGCGTTGAGTGGGAAGACGAACGCACTGGCTACCACGGGCGATCTGTACGACTCAAAGGCGTTTCTGATTATAGGGAGCGACCTTGCACAGCAGCATCCGTTCCTTTCCTTCCAGATTCGCGCCAACTATCGGCATCACGCGGCACGCATTTACACCGTGACCCCGGGGCCGATCCGTGACGCGAAGTTTGCTGTGAAAAGCGTGATCGCTGAGGCTGGGCAGGAGCTGGCTGCACTCGATCAACTGCGGGATCAGCTTAAAGCTGAACCGGAATTGGTTATTCTGTTTGGCGATTCGATCAAGGGTGAAAAGGTCCGCCAGTTGGTCGCGTTCGCCGATTCGCTCGGCATCCCCGTGAAATATGTCTGTCTTTTGGACTATTCAAACTCGCGTGGGGCGTACGACATGGGTCTGCAGCCTGAGGGTGGCCTGAGTTACGACGAGATTCTTGCAGCCACCGATCTCGACGCACTGTGGGTGGTAGGCGCAAATCCTCTGAAGAACGCCTCTTTGGCAGCTTCGAACGCTTTCGTGGTCGTGCAGGAAATGTTTCTTACAGAGACCGCTAAGCGCGCGGATGTGGTCTTCCCGGCCGCGTCCGCGTACGAAAAGAGCGGCACTGTTACCAACGTGTGCGGCGAAGTTCAAAAGCTGAAGTCAGCTCTGAAGGTGATGGGCACCAAGCCAGACCTGGAAATTATGGGCCTACTCGCCAAAGAGATGGGCGAGAACATTGGAATTTGGACTCCCGAAAAGCAATTTGAAGAGATTCGGCGAACGGTCCATGGGTATAATGTTCCTTTGCCTGTAGTCGCTTCGGGTGGGGCCGCGCAAACCGCTCCAGTGAACGGACGTGTGACGTATCAAACACGTCCCGAGTTGGTGCAGTCGGCTCGCGACACGCTGTTTACGTCCGGCTCGTTGGGGCGATACTCGAAGACGTTAAATTCTGTTCTGGAAGCACCGGGATCCCTCTTTCAGGGTAAATGACCGATACTAAATGAACTTTTTCCTTTTAACCCTGATCAAGGCGGGCGTGGTTGCGTTCGTGTTGATGACCACACTGGCGTACCTGCAGTGGATTGAGCGCAAGGTGATCGCGCATGTCCAGATCCGGGTTGGTCCCTATCGCGTGGGACCGCACGGACTGCTGCAGCCGCTGGCCGATGTTATCAAACTCATCACTAAAGAAGATCTCATTCCTCCGCACGTCAACAAGTTTTTTTATCTGCTTGCGCCTTTCCTGGCAGTGACGCTGGCGCTGATCTCTATTTCGGTACTTCCGTTCGGTGGGGAGATCGAAGTGGGGCCGGTGAAGACGTTTATGCAGTTGACCGACCTCAGCATTGGCGTTCTTTTTGTGTTGGGGATCTCGTCTGTCGGGGTGTACGGCGTGGCACTGGCCGGATGGGCCTCGAACAATAAATACGCGTTGATTGGCGGTCTCCGCAGCGCGGCGCAGATGATCAGCTATGAGCTGCCTTTGGCGCTGGCGGTGGCGGGTCCGCTGCTGCTCGCTAACTCGCTTAGCTTTCGTGAAATAGTAAACGCTCAAGGCGGGTATTACCTGGGAGTTATTCCGCGTTGGAACATCCTCCAAATGCCGTTCCCGCAAATCTTCGGCTTCGTGATTTTCATGATTGC
>JBBRJC010000451.1:0-4242 GCA_038220135.1 Bryobacterales bacterium
AACGCCAAAGGCCGATGGCGCGTTGTTCACAGATGGCGGAGTGCGGCGAGAGCTGTTGCGACGGCAGTACATCGAGCGCGGGGATTAATTGTGGGCGGCCACTGGAGGAGTTTTCCGCGAGGATATCGAAGAATGTGCATGTGAGTTCGTGAACCGTTTCTGCTTCGCGCGAACCATCGGTGATAAGCAGAACGGGCTTGCCGGTCCAGTGCCAGGTGAGGACGGCGTACAGCGCCTTGGCAGCGGGGACGAGCCCGGCGAGCGTTGCATGGCGCGTGGCCGAGAGCCGGCGCATGGTGTCTTGGAATGCAGTTTGCTTGCCGAGATTTTGGAACAGTTCGCGAATGGCTGGATGTGTCAATACGTTACCGGCTGAGAATTTCTTTTTCGATATTGGTTGTGGAGTAACCGGGTTCAAGCGGCAGGGCCATTACTTGTCCACCGGCGGCTTCCACCTCTTCGCGCCCGGCGATGAAGTGGCTCCAGTCGGCCCCTTTGACCAGGAAATCGGGGAGGACGGCGGCGATCAATTCGCGCGGCGTGTCTTCGTCGAAACTTGTGACGACGGTGATTGCTGCAACGGCGCAGGCCATGGTGGCGCGGTGTTCGAGGGTAAGCAGCGGGCGTGTGGGGCCTTTGAGGCGAGCCACGGAATCGTCTGTGTTAAGGGCCAGAATCAGAATGTCGCCCAATGAGCGGGCCGATTCCAGCAGCCGGATGTGGCCGGGGTGGAGCAGGTCGTAACAGCCGTTTGTGAAGACCACCTTCTTGCCTTGATCTTTCCATGTGGCGCGCATGGCCACCAGTGCTTCCCGGTCGAGGAAAATTCCCATGTTCTTCTATCTTAATCCTTGTGGACGAGCGTATCTCGCCGGCCGCGCACACCTCTGCATTTATTGCAGTCACCATAACTGCAATGGATGGAAATACCATCCCGCTCTTTTCGGTTCCGCAACCGTTTGGGAGCGTTTCGGCTTTGCGATGTTTTGCGGCCGGCGAACTACGAAAGTGACCGAAAGCTCTCGGTGCCATTTTGCGAAGCGGTAAAGCCTTCGCGGATGGACTTGATGTGGGAAGCACGCTGCGCAGCGAGTTTTTTGTCTTCCTGATTATGAGTTTACGGGGTTGGGTGGATTGAGGTACCCGATCGATTTCTGCAGGTGGTGGATTATAGGGGAGATATAAATATTTTGGGGCAGTGAATCGATTTGTTGGAGGGTACCAAATGAATTCTAAAGCAGTTCGCGAAGGCCTACCAGCAATGGTCGGCTTCACCTTTTGAAGGCCACTGTAAACGTTTTTTAACGATCACGGGATACATTACTACAGCTTCCTAGTCTCTCCATCGGTTCGTGAGCGAGCCAATTTCCTTGACCACGACGTTTTCCGTGACAAAATGGGATTGGCACAGTACGATGATCCGGTCGAACACTAACCAGGAACCTGCCATGATCCGCAACACAACCGATCTCACTCCGACCGAGAAGGCCGCCGTTGAAACACTCTTGGGCCGCCGCGTCCAGGACGGCGAAGCCGTGAGCGTTCGTACCTTCGAGCAAGCCAACATTTCGCCTCAGGAAAGGCTTAAGATTGCGGACGATCTGAAGAAGTACTTTGCCGAGGTTGACGCGACGCGTAAGCCCATTGCAGAGAGCGAACACGAAGACGCGATTACCGAGGCCATGAGAAGCGTTCGTCCGAGCTTCCGCCCCCATCAGTGAGAATTGTCCTCGACACGTCGATCTTAGTCCGGGCACATGAGGCTGCAAGTGCCCCGCCCGTGAACTCCTGCTGTGTTTCATCGAATCCGACCACGTGCTGGTCATTTCGAATGAAATCCTACACGAACCCGCAAGGGTGCTCCGGTACCCACGCATGATCGCGCTGCATGGACTTTCGGAAGGGCGCATATATGAGTAGATCACACTCTGTTGCGCGCGGCATCCGATATTGTTCGCACCGATCCGCTACTCATTACGCCCGTCCGCGATGTCAACGACATGATTGTTATGCAGACGGCCATCATTGGTGACACGGACGTGCTTTACACAAAGGATGAAGATTTCTTTGAGCCGCCCGCACGGCCCTTTCTACAGGGAGCCGGCATTGAAGTCTTGGACGATGTCGCTTTGCTGCGTCGTTTGTGGTCCTAATGCAGCGTCCATTCTGGGACACAAACCGTGAGCGATGGTGAGTAGTTCTATCGCTCAAGTTCTCTAACCTTTCATTAGCGATTTCCGGGGGTCGTTAATGTTAGCCTTATAGACAGGAGCTTACAGATGACGCTTACAATCAATCTCCCTCAGAATATCGAGCAGGCTTACCTCGGCGCCGCTCATACCAAGGGTGTATCGGTTGATGCGCTGCTCACCGACGTACTTGTCTCACACGTTCCCGCCACTGAGTGGGCGCAGCGCCCGGAATTGGTTGAAGAACGAGGCATACCCGTACATCGCACCGGGCATCGGCTTGACCCCTCCATTGTGAACGACACTCTCGATGTTATCCGGCGTGAACGGGATTTCTCGGTTCTCGGATAGCGTTAGCTGAGCATTTGTCTCGACACGTCCGTTCTCGTGCCGGTATTGCTGGGCGACCATCCACATCACACTGAGCTCGCCTGCTGTCCAATCTGGGCGACAACATCAGGAAAGCACGATTGCGGCGCTCCTTCTCTGTCGGTTTATTCGGACCTGGAGCAATTCAGCGAACCCCAGTTGATGGGATCGCTACGGTGCCAGACCTAGCATCGGCTAATAATTTTAATGAGGATAGACGTCATGAAATACACCGCAGTCTTACAGCGTGAGTCGGACGGTGGTTTCTCCGTTTATGTGCCTGCGCTTCCGGGGTGTGTCTCGCAAGGGGACAGTCGTGACGAGGCGTTGGCGAATATTCGTGAGGCGATTGATCTATATGTGGAAGATTGCTTAGAATCCGGCGATCCAGTGCCTGAGGAGACTGCTCTCGAATACGTGGAATTGGTAGCTGGTCCCCGTTAATGAAGCTTCCAACTGACATTTCTGGCCAGAAGCTTCCACGAGCGCTTCACACGGATCGTTTGTGTTTCGCCGGCAAAGAGGCAGCCACATGATTTACCGGCGCGAAAATCCTGATCGCAGAGTTTCCATACAAACCATGCAGTGCTGAAACCGGGAACGCTGAGCCAGATTCTAAAAGATGCTGGTGTTAGCGTTGAAGAGTTGATTGAGTTGTTGTGATGCCGCCGGAGGATAGTTCTTGCTGGCATTTGTTTCGTTTTACGCTGCAAAAATTCCTCCAAGCCTGGGCTAATGGGGCGTTAGGGCCTTCATGAATTCCTTGGCCTTCACCAGTGAAGAATGTTGGCCGAAAGGAACATGAAAGCGCTCAGACAACAGATGCGTGCCATCTTCAATCTGCTGCTCCACAAATGTCAGATCATTCAATCCACGGAAGTGCCATTGCCCACCGGGTTGCGGCGGATTGAGGCGGATGCTGCGGTTTTTGCCGAACACCACCGCGCGATAAAAAGCGTCGTCCGATTCAGTGGCTCGAACCAGCATCAACTCTTTCATCACTTGCTGCCGCACCTCCGACAATTCCCATTGGGGAAGGCTTGAAAAAACCAGTTGCGCCAGATACCAGTGATTGGCTCCGTCAGGCGTGATTTCGTCTTCCTGCGCCCTCACCGTGAAATTGTCTTTGCTGGCCAGGAACAGGCCGATCTCCTGCGTATCAATCGAATCGGAGGCAGTATCCAGAATTACGCCATCATGCACCCCGGCCGGTAGCGGAATCAGATCGGTCAAACCGCGGAAGCTGAAGTCCAAGTCGCCGCTGGCGTGGGCGTTTTCCGTTCCATAGGTGCGCGCTTTTTCGTATGCTCTATCGGCATCGGATGCTTCGAGCAACATCAAATCCTGCTGTACAGGAACCATCGCGGTGCCTGGCCGGTCAGGGTTCGCCCGGAAGTAGATGAGATAGGCGGCGTACCACATGAGTCAGAATCATGATACATGAAATGAAGTTGTGGGGAAGGGGCAAATGTTCCTGGCAAAGTGGCTGTTTCTTAAACTGGTGATTCGTGGAACAATAATTATTGTTGGCACCGATTCCTCTCACCCCTCGCGCGCTCGCAGGCTTGGAAACCGGCATTCTTGGAGCGATTCTAGTTTTAGGCTGGTTTTCGCTGGATGCCGTGTACCAGGGCCAGCATTGGTATGCCTTTCCAAACCTTTGGTCCACCGCCTTCTACGGCCA